>NZ_DASWWZ010000724.1:0-9099 GCF_036405755.1 Schlesneria sp. | reverse complement strand
AAGACAACGCGATTTTCGTCTGTCACGCTTTGACAGGGGATGCGCACGTCGCTGGCAAACATTCAGCCGACAGCCGCAAGTCAGGTTGGTGGGATGGACTAGTGGGACCCGGCCGGGCGCTCGATACGACAAAGTATTTCGTCATCTGTGCCAACGTACTGGGGGGATGCCAGGGGACGACGGGGCCGAGTTGTACCAATCCCAAGACCGGTCAACCTTATGGACTTCGGTTTCCCTTTATCACCGTGGGTGACATTGTTGATGTCCATGTGGCGCTGGTGAGAAGCCTCGGGATCGAGAAACTGCTGTGTGTGATCGGGGGCAGTCTTGGCGGCATGCAGGTGCTGGACTGGGTTTCGCGTTACCCCGACATGGCCCGTTCTGCAGTCTGTCTGGCGTCTGCGGGCAAGCTGTCTGCCCAGGGGATTGCTTTCAACGCCGTCGGTCGACGCGCCATCACCACTGACCCTCAGTTCCAGCAGGGTGACTACTACGGCTCGGTCCCTTCAAAATATGGGGATGTCGGTCCGAGAGCAGGACTGGCACTCGCCCGGATGGTGGCACACATCACGTATCTTTCCGAGGCTTCGATTGAACGTAAGTTTGGTCGAAACCTGCAGCACAGTGATCATCTTGCCTACGACCTGCAAAGCGAGACCGAGTTCAAGATCGAGAGCTATCTGCACTATCAGGGAAAACGATTCATCGAGCGATTCGACGCGAACAGCTACCTCTATCTGACCCGGGCCATGGACTACTTTGACCTGGCACAGCGTTTCGGGTCTCTACGAGAGGCACTCGGCCGCACCGATGCGCGGTTCCTCATTACGTCATACCACAGTGACTGGCTGTTCCCTTCGAGCCAGAGCCGGGAACTGGTGAGTGCCCTGCTGGCGACTCGACGTCATGTGACCTATCTCGAACTCGACAGCGTCTTCGGGCATGATTCGTTCCTGCTGGAAATCAAGCAACTCGAAGAACTGCTCACTCCCCTGCTGCGAGAGACTTACCGGCGTTATCATGGTGCCGCTCAGTAACTCGGCAGGCGAGACGGGACAGGCGATGCAGCGGGTCCCATCGACGTCAATTGTCGGCATGTCCTGAGTGAAATGTGGGAAGCTTACGGTGCCGAAGGAAACGGGCTCACTGAAAGCGATGCTGCCGCAGCCATTTCCACGAAGTCGATTTAACTACGGAGTTATTCCCCCGTGAAACGATATAGTGTGCTTGATCCAACTGCCGCGTTGACGGATCGACTTATCATCGACCAGATCGGCCGCGGCAGCCGCGTCATCGATCTGGGGTGCGGTGACGGGCGTCTGTTGTGTCGTCTGCGCGATGAATTGAACTGCTCGGTCCAGGGAATCGAACTGGATCACCGCGAAGTCGTTGAAGCCATCGCGAAAGGGATGCCCGTGATTCAGACCGACCTGGATCAGGGACTGAAAGAAGTTCCCGAACAGTCTTTTGACTATGCCGTGCTGAGTCAGACTCTCCAGCAGGTTCGCCATCCCCAGGATCTGCTGCGTGAGATGCTGCGCGTGGCGAAGCGAGCGTTGATTCTCGTCCCCAACTATGGCCACTGGTGGATTCGCGTGCAGATCCTGTTGCATGGTCGGGCGCCGATGACCGGTTCGCTTCCCTATGACTGGTACAATACTCCGAACCTGCACTTCCTTTCGATGATCGACTTCCGCGAACTGTGTCAGCAGATGCACTTCAAGATCGTGCACGAGATCCCGATTATCCGGGGACGCGCTGCCAACCGGGCCTGGGCTGCGAATATTCGTGCTGATAATGCTCTGTATGTGCTGGAGCACGTGTAGTCCCAACCGTCCGCGGTGAATTGAGCCCGCGACAACTGCTGAGTCGATCCATCGACGGTTATCATCTTTCTCGAATCCGTTTACCGGGCGATAACGTCCAAAGTGACATTCCGCAAAGGAGACGATCATGAGTCGAATGGTTTTACCAATCCTGCTGGTCTGTGCGCTGGTTTCCACTTCGGGGGCGTTGGAGAAGGATTCCCATGGGGATCAGGAAGCCCGGGAAAAGGCGTTCGCGACGAAGTTGTCAGGAGCTGTGCTGGCCGGTTCGTTCAGCACAGACGGCAAGGATTCGGCACCGAATAAGCCAGATCGCTATCAGATCGTCTCGGCGAAGAAGCTCAAGGGAGACGACTGGGTTATCACGTCAAAGATGAAAGTCGGCGAAAAGGAAATCGATATTCCCATCGTTCTCAAGGTCTACTGGGCCGACGATACCCCGATTATGTCGCTGACCGACCTGACCATTCCCGGAGTGGGAACGTTCACCGCGCGCGTCATGTTCCACGGAGATAGCTATGCCGGCACCTGGCAGCATGGTGAAGTCGGCGGCCAAATGTGGGGCAAGGTCGAAAACCCCGCGGCAAACGGCAAGCAGCCCGCAAAGTAATCGGCAGTTGCGTCCGGATCGAATTGGCCCCCTGCTCCACGACCGTGATAAGCGCCGGAGCGAAGGACCCTGGCAGGACGGTCCCCCCTGCCCAGTGACGCCGTACGAAGTCGGACGAGCATGGCCTCGATTCCTGGGTGCCTGTGGGATCGAGGCCTTTCGGTCGAGTGTCTCGCAGGCTTGTTCCTGCGGGATGGTCGAGGTATCGAAGAGCGAACTCAAATTCTTGCACAGTTCCCACAACGGACCCCGTAGCAAAGTGGCGTCTCATCTTGAATCTCCATGTGAATAAGGCAGGTGCGAAGGTGAATCAGTCTGACGTGGGATCCGGCCTTGTGTGGGGATTCTGTGCGTTACTGTTTGCTGTGCAGTCCTTTGCTCAGGAACCGGTTCACCCAACGGCCGGGGGCGTCGACCAATCCCGGTTCGAAGTGACTGTCCTGGCGACCGGTCTCGTGCAGCCGATGGAACTGGCTGTCGCCAGGGACGGGGCCGTCTACTTCATCGAACTCGGGGGGAAGCTCAAGGTCCTCGATCCCGTGACCCGCCAGGTACAGATCGTCGCGGATCTGACTGTGACGACGGCGCAGGAGAACGGTTTGATCGGGATCGCGCTCGACCCCGATTTCGAGCGGAACCGCTGGATCTATCTACAGTATTCTCCTCCCGACTTCCCCGGCCAGCACATCAGTCGTTTCACCTTGCAGGATGGCCGGCTGGATCTGGCCTCTGAGAAGGTTCTCTTGCGGTATGAAGAACAGCGAAAGGAATGCTGCCACCATGCCGGATCGCTTCATTTCGGGCCACGGGGTGAGCTCTTTATCGCAACCGGTGACAACACACATCCACATGGTGATTCTCAAGGGTTTGCTCCACTGGACGAACGGCCCGACCGGTCCCCCTACGACGCTCAGAAATCGTCGTCGAATACCGAGAGCTACAACGGGAAAATCTTGCGGATCCGCCCCACCCCTGAAGGAGGCTACGAGATTCCCGAGGGAAACCTTTTCCCGGCGGACGGATCTGGTGGACGTCCGGAGATCTATGTAATGGGGTGCCGAAACCCCTGGCGCATTTCCGTCGATTCCGAAACCGGATTCCTCTACTGGGGAGACGTGGGACCCGATGCCGGCAGTGACGGACCCCGCGGTCCCAAGGGGTATGACGAAATCAATCAGGCTCGTCGAGCCGGAAACTTCGGCTGGCCCTATTTCATCGCGAATAACCAGCCGTATGCCGACGTCGACTTCGCAACAGGAGAAGTCGGCTCCCGATTTGATGCCGCGGCACCGCGAAACGAGTCCCCCAATAACACCGGAAAAGTTCTGCTTCCGCAGGCAGAACCGGCCCTGCTGTACTATCCCTATGGTGCTTCCCCTGAGTTTCCCGAGCTGGAAACCGGTGGTAGAACCGCTTGCGCCGGACCTGTCTTTCACTTCTCTATGGCAGCGGATTCTCTCACGAGCTTTCCGGCCGAATACGATCGGGCTCTGTTCATTTACGAGTGGTCGCGTCACTGGATCAAGGTGGTCCACTTTGATGAGAACCACGGGGTGAAGCGAATCGAGAAATTGATGCCCCATCACCGGTTCGTCAGGCCGATTGATCTCGAATTTGGACCTGACGGAGCTTTGTATCTCATCGAGTATGGCGAGACCTGGGGTGTCAACGCAGATGCGCGTCTGGTTCGGATCGACTACGTTCGGGGCAATCGCCCTCCTGTTGTTAAAATCGCCGCCGAAAATAACTTCGGTAAGCAACCTCTCAGGATTACAGCATCGAGTGAGGGGACCTTCGACAAAGATGAAGGCGACCAGTTAACCTATGAATGGCGGGTGGTGAAGCCCGCGGAGCCAGACACGGCTCCGCGAATCGTTTCCACGGAGCCCCACCCCGTCATTACGATCGAGGAACCGGGGATCTACAATGTGGAGTTGACCGTGACGGATTCGCACGGTGCTGCCCGGTCTGCCACGGTTCCGTCCGTCGTGGGAAATCAGCGGCCACTGCTCCGGTTTATGCGGCCTCGTCCTGGTGACTTCTTCGATGCCGAGGAACCGATCACTTACGAAGTTGTGGTCGAGGATGAGGAAGACGGGACCAACGACGACCGGCAAATTGACGACCAGCAGCGAGAGCCGCTGGATGCCGATTCACCCAAACGCGTTTCGCTCAGCGCCGTTCATACCGAGGAACCATTCCCCGTGGCGGGTCGAGTCTCTGATGAATCGGCTCAAGGACCGATGGGGCTGCGACGGATGAAAGGGAGTGACTGTTTCAACTGCCACGCCGTCGATCAGAAGCGAGTGGGGCCACCTCTGCTCGACATTGCCAACAAATACCGGGGTCTCGACGGCGCACTCGACGCATCCGTTCAGCGGGTGTTGAAAGGTTCCACGGGAGTCTGGGGCAAAATTCCCATGATCCCCCACTCGCAGCACTCGCCGGAAGAAGTTCGGGAGATGGTCGATTACATCTTTCGTCTGGAGCCCAAGGGGCTGGTGCGAGTGTATGAAGGGTTCGTCGGAGAAATTCCGGTCGCTCCGGAAGAAGTGCAACAGGCGGGGCATTACCGCTTGATCGCCAGCTATGTTGATCGCGGATGGGGAGCCATTCCCCCATTGACGACGTCCGCCGAGATCCTGTTAAGGCCCCGACTGGTTGAGGCAGAGACGGCTCATCTTGTGCATGGCCCTCAAATCCTGAATTCCGGGACCGCAGGTGGCGGAAAATTTATCGGAGCGATCGACCACGGTCACTACCTGAAGCTGGAAAGCGTATCGCTCGAACGCGTTAGCCAATTGACGTTTCGCGTCGCGTCGGCAGGTGCTGGCGGTCGCATTGAAATCAGGGTCGATCAACCGGATGGACCCTTGCTGGCCGCGACGGATGTGGAGGTCAATGGCGATTGGGAACGATGGTACAACCGAACTGTTCCCATCCAGGGCCCTGAAGGGAGCCACGACCTCTACGTGCTGTTCGTTCATCCTGCCAAAGCGGGAGGGCTCATGAACCTGGATTCGATCCGGTTCGAACGCTGAGGGCGGTTAGTAATTGACTGGAGCAAGGCCGTTTCCTGAAAGATCCTTCTGCTCGTGGCCTCACAGCTTCATCCTGAAGGAGGTCAACAATCCGAGTCGCATGGGGGGAATTGCCCCTCGCGCTGATCTGAGCGGTCCTCCCGGCCTTTCGAAGTTTCCCTCTGGAAAAAGTACACGATCACGCTTTCTCCTCTCTTGCGCTCCGTGAATCGCTTTCACGAAGAGCTACGAACCTCACTACACGAAGTGTGAAATGTGTATTGATTCGCGTTTCTGTGGTGTTGTCAAAGAGTGCGGTTTTCTCTGCTTGAAAATCTCCCCACCTGCGTTACTGGCTATGTTCTAAAATTGTTTAGTGATTGATCGTGGTGTATGGAAATCGATCTTTACGAAAGCGTGGTCGTCTTTGGAGAGGATCTTTATCATTCATTTAAGGCGATTTGTTCTGTAAAGGTATGCAACTCAGAATTCAGGTCTGATCGGTAGGCGGGTCTCAGATTCGTTTCCCGGTGCAAGATTTGTATGGAAATCACCTGCTGTACGTCAGGAATTCAGTTGCTTTTCAGGGTGCCCGTGAGTACTAATGACAATGATGACCTCGGGCTTTGTTGCGAATGGGGCGGCTTGTTCGAAATTGGCTGTTTGCCAGTTGTTTTGTGATGGTTTTTGCATCGATTTTGCTGATTAAGTTTGAGTTCGGCGCGAAAGTCGGATTGTAGGCAGATCTTAATTACGCTTTTGTGCCATTGTCATGTTCAAGTATCTAATTTAATGGTGTGCTTATTTCGCGGGTGGTTGGTGCCGCGTTGCGGGGTATCACCCGGGCTCGATCAACGATGATGACTGATTCTGAAATGTTCCTCCGCGGGTCAAAGCGAGGGACAGTCCGAGTCTCACGGATGAGCAAGGAATGAATGTCGATGCGGTCGGCTTCATTCGTAAGTGATGGCGACCTGCTCAGCATGCGGGGTCCATCGCTGGCCTCATCCTTCATGACCTCGTGGGGCCAGGGGCGAGCACAGCGTTGACTCGCTCAGAGACACGCAGGGGAGACGGCGGAACGTCCTTGCGGCGACAGCGTGTTCCTTCACTGAACGCGTAAACGTGAGCCGCAGATGATTCCTGGTATGCCCTGGGTGGCATTGCGCGGTGCCTTGTTTGCTATCGGTGGAGTTCGTCACACGGGCCGGTGCGCGAAGAAAGATGGAAAAAACCGCAGTGTCATCACCATGGATGAACGGAAACGGGTTGGAAGGTATTCGCTGCAGTGATGGACTGAGTGACCTGATTGAGGAGTAACTCCTGATGACCATGAGTGGTCGCACGGGGGAGATGGAATCGTCTCTAACTTCTGTCCCCCCCAGGGCCGAGCCCTCATTCTCATCCAGGGATATCGAAGTGCATTTGCATTTTTTGCGGCAGGCCAATCGCGCGGTTTCCTCTGCGGAAATCGACGCTACGTCTTCTGGCACGTCCGCTTTTCTTTTTTCTCGTGATGTTTTGCGTTTGTACTTGTTCTTTTTCCTTTTTTGGTTCGAGGTTCGCATGAAGTCTCTGGTCTGGTTTACCATCACGACGGTCGTCTGGCTTACGGACCCGATGTCCGCATCGGCACAGTCGATTGGAGCGCCCATCCCGGGGGCGCCGAAGAGTATTTTCTACGTCGACCCGGTAAACGGGTCCAGTACCGGTGACGGATCCTCCGCCCGGCCCTGGCGAACACTCCAGGAAGTCTGGGATGCGCGGCTCATTAACGGGACTGACCGGTCTTCCGGCGTCGTCCATGCCGGCGACCTGATTTATCTGCTGGGGGGGAATCACGGCAATGTAGACATCGCTCCCTGGAACGGTAGCGGCAAAGTTGCCAACACGGATTATATCACGATCACTGCGTTTCCCGGCGCGGTCCCTATCATTAAAACTTTGCGGTTCACGCTGGCATCAAAGTGGGTGGTGCGTGGAATCACGTTCGAGAACCCAGGTGTCTTCAGCACTCGTCCGACCCTACTTTACGCCGAGCACTCATCGAATCTGATTGCCGATGGCAACATCCTCCAGTCCGCCAGCGATGTTGCGACCTGGTCCCCCGCCGACTGGCCCAATCGCAGCGCCGACTACGCGATTCATTTCAACAACGTCCGCTACGGTACGATCAGTCGAAATCGAATTAAGGGAGTTCACAATGGGATTGCAACACGTGGTCGATATCTGATGCTGTCCGGAAATCAGATCGACTACTTCGCCAACGACGGGATTCAATTTACGTCCAGCGATACGGTCATCCGACACAATCTGATTACAAACCACTATGGGCTCTGGAATGACGGATTGCACCATGATGCCATGCAGGGGTGGACTTCATTTGATGAAACCTTCACCACAAACGTCCTGATCGAGAGCAACATGATCATCAACTCCACGGGAACCTATCTGACGGTGCCGCGGGTTCCGTCGGGGGACAATGATGAATACCTCCAGGGGATCGTGATTTTCGACGGGGTGTGGGACCGATTGACGGTGATTAATAACGTCGTCATTGCCGCAGCCCATCACGGTATTGGATTCTACGGAATCTCGGATTCGGTAATTGCTAATAACACCGTCGTGAGCCAGAGCCCGAAGTATGATAGCTGGATCGGCGTATTTCAGGATTCCCGCGTTCCTCAGAACGTGGTAGTTCGTAATAACGTCGCAGATTCATTCTCGCTGCTGCAGCAAGGGGTGACCTTCGACCACAACCTCGCCTTCGACAGAGGTTTTCTTCCGTGGCAGCAGAATCTGATTCCGATCGTTGACCCGGTAACGGTCTTTCAGGTGTACCAGCCGAGTCGAGGCTACTTCGACCTGCGCCTGAAAGCGCAAAGCCCCGCCATCGGTGCCGGCAGTTCGCTGAGCGTTCCGAAATACGACGTGCTGGCGGTCACACGCAATCCGTCCCGTGTCGATATCGGTGCCTACTCCTACACAGGTCCTTAACGGAATCGGTTGATCTGCGGACCCTCCGGTCGTCGTGTCACTGTGGCGACCGGAGGCATTCTTACCATGCGGGGCATGTTCGGTCCCGCAGTCAGAATCCGATCGACGACGCGGTAAATTGTGCAGCGCCCTACTCACCACTGCAAGAATTCGAGCGTTCAATTGCCGCACGCGAGCAGTGTCAGGACACCTGACGTCTTCCTCGCAATCGCTGCCAGTCAATTACCGTCACTGAAACCCCACCGGAATCCCAGTCGGCTGGTCTGCTCGACGAGCTCATCGAACGAGCATGACATGCCGCAGCGCTCTTCGATCATCTCGGCGGCATCAAACCCCCGATCCGCGTCGCGCAGTCCCTGTGAATCGCCCGTATGAAAGACAACGCGGCGGATCCCTGCCGCTTTTGCGGCGAGAACCTGCAATGCAACCATCAGGGTTCGATTGCCACCAAAGGCTCCACATCCCCAGAAGCCGGTGTGAATGACGGTTTCAGGCTGGTCACGGTCGGCTGCCGCCGATTCTTGGCGGGCGGCACTGAATCCCGTGTACGCCGTTGCGAAGATGGTCTTGATCTGCTCTGGCGTATATTCGCCCTGACCGTATCCGGGGGCCGCGATTGCAATAAGATTGCTGAAGGTCGGCGGAT
>NZ_DASWWZ010000723.1:0-18108 GCF_036405755.1 Schlesneria sp. | reverse complement strand
AAAGCACGCTTGGGGCTACACGGACCTGGCCACGATGCAGCAGTGGGCCGAGCGACTTTATCCCGGCCGCGAGACTCACTTCCTGTCGTTAGGTACCCCCATCGCCGGGATCAATGTCGCCGCTCACAACGAATGGTGCATCCAGCAAATCAATCTCGACCCCAATTCTCGCATGAATCGACTGGTGACTCCCTCCTGCTCGGTCCAGCAGATTGAACGGGACATCCGTGAAAAAGGGTTCATCGGGCTGAAGCCATATCGCGTGTTTTCGGTGACCGGCGATATTGCGCAGTGCCGCATTGAAGAATTTCTGCCACATGAGCAACTGGAATTGGCGAACGAACTGGGGCTGTGGGTGACGATGCACCTGTCCCGGTTCCATGGATGCGGGGACGAGGAGAACCTGAAGGACCTGCAGGAGTACACCTGCCGACGCTATCCCAAGGTGAAGTGGATCTTAGCGCATTGCGCTCGCAGTTTTACGTACTGGCCAATTCGCAAGGCGATTGAGCAACTGCGAGAGATGCCCAACATCTGGTACGACGTATCAGCCGTGACGGATGTCCGTCCGATGATCACGCTGTTTACACGTGAAGATCGTCGTCGGATTTTCTATGGTTCTGACGGGGTCGACGCGACCTACTTTCGCGGGCAGTATGCGGCGTTGGGGCGTGCGTGGCAGTATGTCGATACAGATCAGCTCGATATCAAATTCCCCCATTGCGACGGTCGGCCAATCCTGGCGGTCTACGAACAACTCCTTTCGATTAAGCACGCGGCCGAGATTGCTCAATGGTCGCGCGACGATATCGAGCATCTTTTCTGGAAGAATGCGGCAGCGGCGTTCCAGATCCGGTTCAGCGGCGATACCTCGGCGATCTCTGGGGAAGCCGGGTCGCAGACACAAGAAGTCTATCAGCGGGCGAAGCTCAGGATCCCCGGTGGAACTCAGTTGCTCAGCAAGCGGCCTGAGATGTTTGCGCCCGGTCGTTGGCCCGCCTATGCCCGTGAAGCGAAAGGTTGTGAAGTCATCGATCTGGATGGGCGACGGTATATCGACATGACAACCTCCGGAATCGGAGCGTGCCTGCTGGGCTATGCCGACCCTGATGTCACCCAAGCGGTCCAGCAGCGGATTGCGCGGGGTTCGATGTCGTCGCTCAATTCCGCCGAGGAAGTGGAGCTGGCGGATCTGCTGGTCGAGCTTCACCCGTGGGCGGAACAGGTTCGGTATGCGCGTTCGGGAGGCGAATCGATGGCGATTGCCGTTCGAATTGCCCGCGCCGCAACTTCCCGGGACAAAATTGCATTCTGTGGCTATCACGGCTGGTCAGACTGGTACCTTGCCGCGAACGTCACTCCAGGCGGGCCAAATGATGGACTTGGGGCTCACCTCTTGCCCGGTCTTGCGCCGAATGGTGTCCCCAGGGGACTCGCAGGGACGGCTCTTCCCTTTACTTACAACCGGCTGGATGAACTCGAAGATCTGGTCCGAAAGCATGGGGATCAGCTCGCCGCTGTCGTGATGGAACCGACGCGGTCTCATGATCCCGCTCCCGGATTTCTGGAAGGTGTCCGAGATCTTTGTCACCGCTGCGGGGCAGCGCTGGTCTTCGACGAAATCTCGTCAGGATGGCGAATGCATCTGGGCGGCGCGCATCTGAAGTACGGAGTCTTTCCTGATCTGGCCGTATTTGCCAAGGCTATTGGTAATGGTCACCCGATGGCGGCGATCATCGGCCGGCGCGAAGTGATGGACGCGGCTCAGACGTCCTTTATTTCCAGTACGTATTGGACTGAAGGAGTCGGGCCGACGGCGGCACTGGCGACGATCAAAAAACTGAGAAGGGTCGACATCGCATCCCATACCACGCGAATGGGAGGTCTGGTGCGGGACGGCTGGCGGTCGCTGGGGGAACGAACGGGAGTCCCGGTAAAGGTCTCAGGGCATCCCGCACTTCTGCACGTCGGATTTGAGCACGAGCAGGCAGCGGGGCTGGGGACGTTACTGACGGCGAGAATGCTCGACAGAGGTTTCCTCTGCGGGGGTGGTTATTACCCCAGTTTCGCTCATCGAGAGCGGCATTTGGAGGCGTACTTTGCGGCACTGGAACCTGTGTTTGGGGAGCTGGCCGAAACAATCGAGCGTGGTGACGTGACCCGGAGACTGCAGGAAGCGGGAGTTTCCGTGCGGCATTCCGGGTTCGCAAGACTGTCATAGGTGATCTCCGATTGTGATCGCGAGCCTCGCTCGCGTCGCTTTCGGCAAGACTGGCGGCGACCAAAGAAAGCAGGATGGCACACCGATGTCAGGGATGTTGATATGACGACTGAAGTCTTTTGACGTAGGGCCTGGAAGAGAGCGATTGATGATGAGTCACGAATCGGCCAGTCGGCCGGAAACTCAAGTCCGGGAACTGGCTCGAATCATTCGGATGCGAATCCAGTCCGAGCAGTTGGAGGAGGGGGCGCTTTTTATGACAGAAGCGCAGCTGGCTGATGAATATAAAGCCTCTCGCACGGTGACGCGTGAAGCGGTCAGCCGACTGCAGGCGCTGGGGATCCTGGAAGGGCGTAAACGGAAAGGCCTGATCGTCCGGCGGCCGGATCCACTGAGCCTGTTTCAGCACAGTCTTCCCTCACTGGTGACGTCACCGGAAGACTGGCACGACCTGGGACAGTTTCGTTACGCCTTGGAAGTCGGAGCCATTGAACTGGCGATCCGTAACGCGACCGATGAACAGATTGAACGACTGGTGGAAGTCGAGGCCGAACTCGAACAGGCGGTATTGAAGGATCCTGCCTCGCCGGAGTCCGTTGAGCTGGATATCAAATTTCATTCGCTGATTCTGGAGATGACGGGGTCCCGGATGATTGCCGGTATGCAGCAGATTCTGGTGCAGTTCTTTCAAGAGTCACCTCCCACCAATCTGGCCCCTTCGGCGGCCGAGCGAGTATGCTGGGAACATCGTGAGCTGTTGAACGCGATTCGGGACCGGGATGTCGAACGTGCCCGATCAATGATCCGTATTCAGATTCGATCGACGCTCGATTCCGCATCGAGTGTGAGCAGTGGTGAGGCGACGGACGTTTCGCATTAACCGCAACTCGACAGGCTATGGGATGAGTGACCCGGATCAACAAACCGGGATCAACAAACATTGAGTTCGATAGAAGAGAGCCATGAATCATCAATCTTTTCGGAAGTACTCACGACGTGATTTTTTAGTTGCTTCCAGCGTGGGCCTGGCGGTCAGTTCGTTCGGCCGGACGCTTTCGGCAGCATCCACGCCATCCTCGCCGGACCGAAAAGTTGCGAAGTCGACGATCCTGTTTTTCCTGTGCGGGGGGGCGTCGCATCTGGACATGTGGGATTTGAAGCCCAAGGCTCCACTGGAATATCGGGGCCCCTTCCAGCCGATTGCCACGTCGGCGCCCGGAGTGCAGTTGAGTGAGCATCTTCCTCTGCTGGCGCAGCAGGCCCACCATCTGGCTCTGATCAATTCCGTGGGAGCGACGGTCAACACGAATGATCATCACGCTGGGTACTACCACAATCTGACTGGCCATGTGCCGGACCCGACATTTCTGATTCAGGGGAATAATCGCACTCCGTATCCTGATGACTGGCCTTACATGGGAAGTGTGGTTGCATCGCGTCGTCCGCAAAGGCCGGGCCTGCCGAATGCTGTATCGTTGCCTTACAAGCCGAGTCAGGCTCCTTACACGCGGCCCGGCCAGTTCGGTGCCAAGCTGGGAGTGAAGTTCGATCCCTTGTTCGTATACGGTAAAAACGACAATCCGACGGAATTTCAGGCGCCGGACCTGGCGCTGACGACCGGTGTGACCTCCAATCGATTCAGCCAGCGGAATGGCTTATTGTCGGGGCTGGACGCCGCTCGGCGCGATCTGGATCAGTTCGCCAGCGTACATACCTGGAACGATCAGCAGCAGCGCGCGATCTCGCTGTTGTCATCCGCGGCAACGACCCGGGCCTTTGATGTCTCTCACGAGAAGCCAGAGACCATTGCGCGATACGGCAAGACCGTGAATGGAATGAGTCTGCTGGCGGCACGCCGACTGGTGGAAGCAGGGGTTCCCTTTGTTACGGTCTTCTGGTCGGAAGAGAACGATGCCGTAGCGAAGAAGTGTCTGAGTGGCGGTGGTTGGGACACCCATGGCAATAACTTCGGCTGCTTGAAAGAAGACCTGTTGCCCGAGTTCGACCGGGGATTCTCGGCTTTGATTGAGGATCTGGCTGATCGGGGTCTATTGGATGAGACCCTGTTGATGGTTACCAGCGAGATGGGGCGAACTCCGAAAATCGGCGATCCTCGCTCGGGAGGCGTCAAAGGAGCTGGGCGCGACCACTGGACTCACTGCCTCACCGATGTCCTGGCTGGCGGGGGAATTCGAGGTGGTCAAACATTCGGATCGAGCGACCGGTTGGCAGAATATCCTGCCAGCCGACCCGTCACACCCGCGGATGTGACCAAGACCGTCTATCACGCGATGGGGATCGAGAATCTCGAAGCGTTCGACAACCAGGGACGTCCGTTTCATCTCTTGGAAGAGGGACAACCGCTGATTGATCTTTTCTAGGGGAATATTCTGTTCGATCAGGGACAGGGGCCGCGGAAGAGGAGCAGACCTGAATTGGAATCGGGACGGCCCCGGCGACCGCCCCGTGTTAAAAAGCAGACTACGATTCTTGCTCTGGTGTGTCTTTGTCTTCCTGCTCAGCAGGGACGACCTCGTCAATACCATCGTCCAGCCAGCCGAGGATGTCGCCTGTTTTGATCGGGCTATCTGCAAGCTTCTCGATCGTGACGACCCGGCCCGACATTTCTGACAGGATGTCAAACGTCACTGCCGGGATTCTGAGTTCGACAATAAAGTCGCCCGCCAGGATCAGGTCCCCCTCGTCCACCAGCCAGCCACTGACGCAGAGTGGCTCGTTTTCACAGCGCAGATCGGGAACAAGGATAGGAATGCGCATGTGATCTCATTTCCTGGGGCGAAAGGCTTTAATACGTGTTTCATCCGTCGTCAGAAAGGGGCCTTCCAGCAGATCGATACAGTAGGGAATCGCGGGAAAAACGGCGTCGAGGCATTCCTGAATCGCGCGTGGCTGACCCGGCAGGTTGACAATCAGAGCTTGGCCGCAGATGCCTGCTGTCTGGCGCGACAAGATCGCGGTGGGAACTTTTTCCAGTGACACTTTCCGCATGAGTTCACCGAAGCCCGGCATCATCTTTTCGCAGACCGCCTCGGTCGCTTCGGGAGTTACGTCGCGCAGGGCGGGCCCGGTTCCCCCGGTGGTGATCACCAGACAACACTCTTCACGGGTGCACAGTTCACGCAGGGTTTCTTCGATAACAGGTCGTTCATCAGGAATGACTCGGTCGATGTGTTCGAAGGGGCTGGTGAGCACATTGCTGAGATACTCGCGGATGGCAGGGCCACCTTTGTCTTCGTATTCTCCCCGGCTGGCTCGATCAGATACGGTCACAATTCCGATGCGGATGGCCTTCATGCGAATGCTTTGATTTTCTATCTCGAGTAAAAAATGATCGGTCACTGACCATGATTGGTCACTGACACAGGGCAGTGCACAGCAGCAGATCAAGTGCCAGCGTGAACTGGACTCGGGCCGACGAACCGAGCCTCGCCAGCGAGTATTACAGGCTGACTTCCGGGGCGTTGATCAGTTCTTCATGTCCCCGAAGCTCATTGATTTTGCGTTTGACCGCTTTTCGGAGTTCCATCCACTGGTTCACTGCGGTGTGAAACTCTTCCGACACCTCTGCCAGTGCAGATTGTGACTGCGATCCATCTGCCATTGTTCTCTGCAGTTCGATGATGGCGGGTTCGAGCTTTTGTTTCAAGAACTCGATACACCCTTTGGACAAGCGTTCGATCTCCTCCGCGAGATGCTTGACTTCGTGTCGGTCGTCGTAGCGTTCGGCTTCAGAAAGCTCTCGCATCATCGTCACTTGAGAATTCGATTGACGCGATTCGGCGTTGACCAGACGACCGAAGGGGTTTTCGTCATGTTTTGCGGCGTTCGATGCCCGTTCGGCTCGCTTTAATCCTTCGCGGGCTTTGTCAAAATCCGGGCGAACTTCCAGAGCCTTCTTGAAGTAGATGATGGCCATCGGGAGGTTGCCGGAATCCGCATAGAGATTCGCGAGATTCTGATACCCTTCAGCAAACTTGGGATTCAATCGAGTTGCTTCTCGATAGGCCGAAATCGCGAGCTGCAACTTATTCTGCTTTCGCTGTGCAATTCCCAGATTGAAGTAGGCTTCGACGCAACGCTTATCTTTCTGAATGGCCTTGCTCAAAACTTCGACCGCTTTCTGATGTTCCTTCATCCGATTGTAGATTGCTCCCAGGTTCGTCAGGTGACGTGCCTCCTGCGGTTGCAGCAGTGTCAGCTTGAGGAAGCGGTCTACGGAGGTGGCAAGGTCCCCTTCGAGGTAGGCAATTGTCGCAATCCCTTCATGAGCATCAATGCAGTCGGGGTCGACCTCAATCGCTTTGTCGTAAAGCTCTTTGGCCTGTTTAAGCTGCTCGAGCTGCAGGCAGTCGCTTGCCAGTTTGCAGAGTCCCTGGGCTTTGGCATTACTCATGTTGAAGAACCTCTGCCATTCGATGACTGGACTTGAGTTCACAGAACACAACATGCACGAGCTGACTGTGCAGAGATCACGCTGCGAAGCCTGCTCGGATCGGTGGCAACTTGATTCAGGGCGAAAAGTCAGGAGGAGTCGTTTTGAGTGGTGTGCGATTATAGAGCGAGTGCGCGCGATTCGTCAAAACGAGATCAAATATCGCTGATGCGAATTTGCGAGCTCGGGCGAGAGCGGAGGGGTTCCCGGGACGGAATTGATTTCACTGGATGACGAAACCCGGCGGCTTATCGAGTGAAGAGATTGGCGGTGTGGGATCCGGGAGGGGAACACTCAGCGTCCTGGCTGTCCCCTTGTTATCACTGTACGGCAGCTTGCACCAGTATGTCGGTCAGACGTGCGAGTCAGGGCTCGACAGTCATTCCAGTTCTTCTTCGAGGTCATCGTCATCGGTCGAGCGCATACTCAGCGAGATGGCTTCCAGCACTTTGCGAGTCTGTTCCAGTTCGTGATCCGTTCCCTGGTAAAGGACCAGAATGGTCTGGTCACTCGTTTGGAACGCCCTGAGGCACGCCGAGTTGATCAGGTCGTAGCACTCGAAATCGAGATCACGTCCGAGTGCGGGGAATCCGCAGAAGCTGCCCACGACATCGACGACATCGATTCCCTCGTAGTCCTGTTCGAATGCGGCCGAGACCGTGTTCAGCACCTCCTCGGGATCGGGCCGGGAAGGGAAGATCACGGCCGTCCAGAACGATGTTCCGGGGCTTTGCACAGTGATGGTCACTTCTTCATCGCTGGCTTGCTCATCCAGGCTCCAGGTGGAAGGGAACTGGAACTGAATGCCGAACTTGCTGTAGTCGTTGAGCTTGCTCGAGGGGGCAGCGTGGCCGCACGTTTCATGATCGTGATGGTCGTGGCCGCACCGATGCTGTGGTTCACTCAAACGGGGATCTCCCAATGCCTGATCTAGAGACTTTGCAATTCCGCAGCGCGAGAGACGACTGCGGGGAGTACCGGGAAGAGTGAATCAAGGGTTGTTCCGATTTCACGATTCGAGTACCTTGGTCTTACACTAATGGTGAGACAGTCAGGCGGCAAGCGGCCTCGTAAGAGATTTCGCTGCTCGACTCTATTTCAAGAATGGGCTAGCTGGGGGACATTCATTCAACTCCGGTAGCATCTGCTTTTCGGAGTTCTTCCGAAGTCCAAACAGCGTAAGAAGAGGAGATAATTGTGGCGTCTGTTCGAGCTGAAGGTGTTGCGGAAGCGCTGTTTGAACTGAAACGACTGGACAAACTGGCGACTTACACACAAGTCGCGACTCGGGCTGGATTCAAGCCCGGCGCGGGTGGCCGAACGCTGATGACATGCCTGGCGGCTGTTCAACGAGACTGGCCCCACCTGCACTGGTGGAGAGCAATTCCCGATGATCGGATGCTCGCCAAAGAATCGGAGCACGCCAAACAACTGATCTCCAGCGGGTACGAAGTCTCTGCCGCTGAAGGGCGCAAGGATATGGTTACGGTCGTGACCATGGATGATACCCTCTTCTCATGGGAAACCCACGTTGTGGCCTGAGGTCTCGTCTGGCGTGAGATGCCTCTACGGCACAATCTCGCCTGACATGCAGGCGGGTTTCTGCAACAATTGATCACAGCCCGACGGCTTGAATCCGTCGGGCTGTTTGTCTTGAATCAACCCTTTCGCCGTCCGAAGACCCTTACAAATTATTCAGGAATCAGGGCATATGACCGGTTCGCTCGACACCCTGCTGGATTCAGCCGACGCAACATTGTGGGAAGTAGTGACGACAGGTGAAGGTCCCCAGGGATCGCTTCCACTGACAGAAGAGATGTTGCTGAACTCACCCAGCGGCGATCTGTTCGGGCTGACTCAGAATGCCGGGATGGGCTGGAATCCGTCAGAACTCCTGCGGAAGCAGTTTCTGATTCTCAGTACGCAAGGGGGAATTCGCGGCGAAGACGGTAAGCCAATCGCACTCGGCTATCACACTGGCCATTACGAAGTCGGTCTGCTGATGCAGGCTGCTGCCGAAGAACTGAAGCGGCTCGAGACACTGCCCTTTGCCGCCTATGTCAGCGATCCGTGCGACGGACGCTCACAAGGAACGGTGGCCATGATGGACAGTCTGGCTTACCGGAACGATGCCGCAGTTGTATTGAAGCGGTTGATCCGCTCATTGCCGACGCGACGGGGAGTGATCGGGGTTGCGACCTGTGATAAGGGGCTTCCCGCCATGATGCTCGCGCTGGCGGCGCAAGATCAGCTCCCCTGTGTCATCGTCCCTGGCGGCGTCACGCTTCCTCCCGCGGTGGGGGAAGATGCGGGGAAAGTCCAGACGATCGGTGCCCGTTTCTCACATGGTGAAATCACCCTCGAAGAGGCTTCGGATGCGGGTTGCCGCGCCTGTGGTTCACCGGGAGGGGGCTGTCAGTTTCTGGGGACCGCCGCCACCGCCCAGGTCGTTGCCGAAGCACTAGGGATGGCGCTGCCACACTCCGCATTGTCACCTTCGGGACAGCCCATCTGGCTGGATATTGCGCGTCGATCGGCACGTGCCGTCTTTGAAATGGAACGCATGGGTAAAACCACGCGTGATATTCTCACTGCTGATGCACTGCATAACGCGATGGTGGTTCATGCAGCCTGCGGTGGCTCAACGAATCTCTTGCTGCATATTCCCGCGATCGCTTTCGAGGCCAAACTCAAGCGGCCGACCGTCGAAGACTGGATCCGACTGAATCGGCAGGTGCCGCGACTGGTTGACTGCCTGCCGAATGGTCCGGTCGGCCATCCGACGGTGCGATTCTTCCTGGCGGGTGGAGTACCTGAAGTGATGCTCCACTTGCGAGAACTTGGCTTGCTCAAACTCGACGCAATGACGGTTGCCGGCAAGTCGCTGGGTGACGTACTTGAATGGTGGGAGCGTTCCGAGCGGCGTGTTCGTCTTCGCGAACTCCTTGTGGCTCGCGATGGGGTTGATCCCGACACGGTAGTCATGTCTCCCAAGGCCGCTCGTGAGCATGGATTGACGAGCACTGTCACGTTCCCGGTGGGAAACATTGCTCCTGAAGGCTCCGTCATTAAGAGCACCGCGATCGACAAAAGCGTGGTCGATTCCGACGGAGTCTATCGCAAGACAGGGCCGGCTCGTGTGTTTACCTCAGAACGTGCTGCCATTGCCGCGATCAAAGGTCGCCCGCTGCGGACACCGAAAGAGGGAACTGCTGCTGCACTGCGAAGTGCAGGGGGAGTTCCCACAGAAAATCTGGCCCCGATCAAGGAAGGGGACGTGATCGTCCTGATGTGCCGTGGTCCGATGGGCTGCGGTATGGAAGAGACATATCAGATCACTTCGGCGCTCCGTTATTTGCCCTTTGGGAAGCATGTGGCCCTGATCACGGATGCCCGGTTCTCAGGTGTCTCGACCGGTGCCTGTATCGGTCATGTCGGCCCGGAAGCGCTGGACGGCGGTCCGATTGGAAAGCTGCGGGACGGTGACCTGATTCAGATCGAGATCGACACCCGCAATCTGACCGGATCACTCAACTTCGTCGGGACCGACGGCTGTGAAGTGACCCCGGAAGAAGGGGGGATGATCCTGGCGGAACGCCAGCCGACACTTCCACTTCATGCTGATCCGAATCTGCCACCGGAAACAAGGCTCTGGGCATTGCTGCAGCGGGCCGGGGGAGGAACCTGGGCGGGGTGTGTTTATGACGTTGATAAAATCGCGGCCGCGCTGGAAGCGGGATTGGCGAGTCAGGAATGAGCGGTACTGTCTACCTGATTGATACGTTCTCGTTGATGTTCCAGGTGTTTCACGCAATCCCGCCGATGACCAGTCCGGCGGGATTGCCGACGAACGCCGTGTTCGGCTTCAGTCGAGATCTCATCACGCTGTTGAAGGTACATCAGCCGGCATGGCTGATCTGCGCGATGGACTCATCAGGTCCCGGGACACGCGACGCTCTCTATTCTCAGTATAAAGCGAACCGCAAGGAGATGCCGGAAGACCTTCGGCCGCAGGTTGAACTGCTGAAGGAAGTCATCCGGGCATTCAATCTTCCGCTGATCGAGATGTCCGGCTGGGAAGCGGATGATGTCATCGCGACGCTAACCCGACAGGCCGTGGAACAGGGGCACCAGGTCCGGATTGTCACGAGTGACAAGGATGCACGGCAGCTGCTTGGCCCGCAGGTGCAGCTCTACAACATTCGCAAAAACAGATATCTGAATGAGGAAGGCCTGCTGCTCGACTGGGGAATCCGCCCCGATCAGGTGGTCGACTTTCAGTCTCTTGTGGGCGATGCGATCGACAATGTTCCCGGCGTGCCGCTCGTCGGTCCTAAGAAAGCGGCTGGGATGCTCAAGGAATTTGGCACGCTCGAGAATGTTCTCGCCAATGCGGATAAGGCGGCCGGGGCGAAGTTGCGCGAGAATCTGAAAACGTATGCGGACCAGGCATATCTCAGTCGTCAACTTGTTCGCCTCAACCAGCAACTTCCCATCGACTTTTCCTGGGATCCAGCCCAGCGACTGTCACCGGATGTCGGACGGCTTCAGGAAATGTTTCGCCGGTTTGGTTTCCGTCGGCTGATCGATGAGGTCGCTCAGTTCGCTCCCCCCGCTGCGAAACCGGAAGTGAGTCCGAATAGAGGATCCGCCGGAGTGGCCTCCAGAAAGGCCAGTCCCGCTGGGAAGGGACAACGGTCTCTCTTCGACGATGATGAGCCTCTGCCGGAAGAACCACTGCCGGAGTCGGGCGAAGCAATCCTGGAAACGAGTGAGACGGATATCCCCGACCCACTCGTGCCGGGTGGTGGGCCTGACCCTGTCTCGCGCGTGTGGCACATAATTGACACGAACGAGACATTCGAAAAATTTCTTGAACTGCTGCGTGGCGTCTCCCGCTTTTGCGTCGATCTGGAAACAACGCATATCGATTCGATGCGTGCCGAAATCATCGGCTGGGCGTTCAGTTGGATCCCGGGAATTGGATATTACCTTCCCGTGCGCGGTCCGGCAGAAAGTCGACTGCTCGATCCGGATCAAACCCTTGAAGCGCTGCGCCCGATCTTCACGAACCCTGATGTTGAGATCATCAATCAGAATCTGAAGTACGATCTGACAGTGCTGAGCCGTGCCCAACTGAAGGTCGCGCCCGAGCAGATCGGTGTCGACACAATGGTGGCGGATTACCTGCTCGACGCCGGGGCCCGTTCGCACAGTCTGGAAGTGCTGATCTCGAAGTATTTAGGAATTGATTCGATTCCCATCTCGGATCTGATCGGAACGGGCAAGCAGCAAAAGAATATGATCGACATCCCCGTCGATAAAGTTGCTGAGTATGCGTCGGAGGATGCCGATCTCACCTGGCGACTTGCCGACATTCTGACAGAGCAATTGAAAAAAGAAGGTCTGTTCGATCTGTACTGGGATCTGGAAAGACCGCTGATTTCAATTCTGTCCGAGATGGAACAGATGGGGATTCGCGTGGATGCGGCGGAGCTTCAGCGGCAAAGCGAGGCCATCACTGAACGTCTGAAAGAGACGATCAAGGAAATCTACGAAATCGCCACGCACGAATTTAATATCGACTCGCCGATCCAACTGCGAAAAGTTCTGTTCGAAGAGCTGCAGCTTCCTGTGCGGAAGAAGACCAAGACAGGGCCCAGCACCGACCAGGAAGTGCTGGAAGAACTGGCACTGATTCATCCCCTTCCCGCAAAGATCACCGAGCACCGGCAACTTTCCAAGTTGAAAGGAACGTATCTCGACGCTCTTCCCGAACTGATTCACCCCGTCACGGGCCGCATTCATTGTTCGTTCAATCAGGTCGTGGCTGCCACCGGGCGATTGAGTTCCAGTGACCCGAATCTGCAAAACATCCCGATTCGAACGTCCGAAGGTCGCCAGATCCGGCGTGCCTTTATTCCGGGGGCTCCGGGATGGAAGCTGGTCTGTGCGGACTACTCGCAAATCGAATTGCGGGTGCTCGCCCATTTCAGCCTGGACGAAGCGCTGATCAAAGCGTTCGAGCAGGGCATTGACATCCATTCGGCTGTTGCTGCGGATGTCTATGGAGTCCCGCTGGCAGAAGTCACATCCGATCAGAGGCGCGTGGCCAAGGCCGTCAACTTCGGCGTGATCTACGGTCAAAGCCCGTTCGGATTGGCGGCCGTATTGGGAATCGAGAAAGATGTTGCCGCAGCATTTATCGGCCACTACTTCGAGACCTATGACGGCGTTCGTCGATTTATCGACGAGACCATTGAATCATGTCGCACGACCGGGTTTGCGAAAACCATTCTCGGCCGACGGCGGGCGATCGAAGGGATTCGTCCGGTGCGTGGTGCGAACATGAGTATGCCCGAGCGGACCGCCATCAATACGGTGATCCAGGGATCCGCCGCCGATTTGATTAAGCGGGCCATGATCCAGGTTCAGTCGCGGTTGAAACGAGAGCAGCATCGAGGACGAATGCTACTTCAGATTCACGACGAACTGGTCTTCGAGGCGCCGCAAGAGGATGTCGCCTCATTGGTCGACCTGGTTCGATACGAGATGGAGCACGCTATGCAATTGCGGGTTCCGCTCGTCGTTGATATCTCCGCGGGTGATAACTGGCTAGACCAGGATTCCGTTTAACCCGAAGACGTTCACCGGATCAACGCCCCCTGCGTGAAGCGGTAATTTACGCGAGGGGCCGAGGGGGCAAGTTTTCGCCAAGCCTGCGACTCAGTCAATGAGGTTGACTCGCAGGCTCAGCAGGGATCTCGAGGTAGAGCAGGTCCATCGCGCTGTAAGCGGAGGACCTGCTCCTCTGGGATAAAACCCTTCGGATCTCACCGCAGTTGTGACCTCACCGTGGCATTGGTGCTCACTTGGAAAGTTCGCGGACAAAGATGTTCGCGAATTCGATGGGGTCTCCATGGTGCTGCAGCGCCAGGGGGCCGCGTTCCGCGATTCCGGGAAGCTGGGCGTTCTCAATTACGAGTTTGCCGTTCAGCCGCACCGTCAGGCGATCCCCTCGCAACGTAATGTAGAACCGATTCCATTCGCCGATGGGGTTGTCGGCGACGATCTTCGGTGTGACGCCAGAACGAACTTCCGCCGGCTGCGCCGCATCGGTTCGATAGCCGTAGACTTCGCCGCTTCCGCAAGGACGGCACCACATATTGACCTGGCTTTTACTGCTTCCTCGCAGGTAGATCCCACTGTCTCCCGCGTCATCGACTTCGATTTCCACCGGCTTGCCATCGGTTCCGATCTCTTCGAGTCCGCTGGGCAGGATCTTCGGCCATTTCCGTTTCACGGGTGTGCCAGTCCAGCGCCAGTCACAGATCATCTCGAGATCGCCAAACTCTTGCTCGGTCCACAGGCTGGGATCTTCCGCATCGGACTTTCCGTCGTAGATCAATTTCCAGTCCGACGGCTCCCAGTGTCCCTGATGCTTTTCTGTCGCCTTCCAACCGGTGAGGTCAAGGCCCGTATAGAGTGACTGGAATCCGGTTGCTTCCAGTGCAATTTCTTCGGGCTTTGGATTTGTGGAAGGGAGTTCCTTGATTCGGACATTCTTGAAATGGCACTCCGAGCCTTCGGATTCCAGGCAGAGATAACCCTTACGAGGTGTGCAGCCGGTCCCCCCCGAGACTTCCTTGCCGTTGACTTCCAGCTTGATCGTGCCGTTATTGCAGGTAACCCGGTAGTGGTTCCATTCAGGGGACGGCTTGCAGCGTTTTTCACTGGGAAGGCATCGTTCCCAGCCCCCCGGATGAATTCGGTCCGGCTTCATGCGGGCTCCCCAAATCGGAAAGATATCGCCGTGGCTGGTGTAGTTAGCCGTTTCATGCCCGTCCAGAATCTGTACTTCGACCCCGCGCGAGAAGGGGACGCCGATATGCGTGATCGGGTCGGCCCAGACGAACAGACCAGCGTTTCCGCCCGCTTTCATGTGTCGCCAGTCGAGTTCGATGATGAAGTTCTCGTACATTTTCTCGGTGCGCAAGGTCCCGGTAGGGACACCGGTGCTCACGATGATCCCATCTTTGACACTGAATGTGGACGGGGCGACATTCACAGGGACCCAGCCCGTCAGATCCTGGCCGTTGAACAGAGGCTTGAAGCCATCTTCGTCTGAAGCAAGTAGTGGATTCGACAGGCAGAGACACAGCATCAGGCAGAGGCGACGCATGGTGAGATCCTGGTGGTAAGTGGTGAATTCGTATCAGAGGGTGTCAGTTGCACGAACCAGAATGACTAAAGATTGTCGGACGAACTTAACAGGCGATTAACTACATCGTTCCGCGACCGGGGCGCGGCGAAGTTGCATCGATGGTGACGGGCTTTGGATAATCGTCAGGCTGTTTCGCTCCGCGTGATCGCCCAAACGCGGACGGTCGTTCAATCGCCAGATCAATGGCTTCCGTGGTGAGCCAGGGGCGGGACATGTCAGTCTCCGTCGGAACGACCAACTGCATCGGTACGACGACAGTGAAGCGGCTTCCTTTACCGAATTCACTTTGCAGCCCGATGCCTCCGCCCAGCAGTTTCGAAAGTTCACGGGTGATGGACAGCCCCAGCCCCGTTCCTTCGAATTCGCGGGTGAGTGGGTCATGGCCCCCCGCAACGGTGGATCCCTGTCGGAATTTTTCGAAGATCCGTTCCTGATCTTCCAGAGGAATTCCAATTCCCGTGTCTTCCACGGTCAGAACCAGCCGGTCTCCCTGGCGAGAAGCACGGACACGAACCCGGCCCCCTTCCGGCGTGAACTTGATCGCATTCGACAGGAGGTTGTTCAGAATCTGCTGCAGTTTGCCCACGTCCTGGAAAACGGGGGGAAGATCGGGTTCGATATCCCAGCTCAGATCCAGGTTCTTCTTTTCAGCAATCGGCATCATGGCCCCGACGACACGATCAACCAGTTCAACAACGGACGTGTTGACGGGGTGCAGTTCCATTTTGCCGCTTTCAATCTTGGCGAGATCGAGAACGTCGGTGATCAGGCTGAGCAGCGTGCGACCTGAAGATAGGATGTGAGCCACGAACCGCTGCTGCTTTTCACTCAGATTTCCGGGGTTCGTCATCAGCACTTCACTGAATCCAAGAATTGAGTTCAGTGGAGTTCTCAGCTCATGACTCATCGTTGCCAGAAATTCGTTCTTCAGATTATTCAGCTCGAAGAGTCTCAGGTTCGCCTGTGCCAGCTCATCGACTTTCCGTTCAAAGCCGCGATTGAGCTTCTGTAAATCTTCCTGAACTGTCGTCAGGTGACGCAACATGCGATTGAACGCCTGGCTCAGTTCTTCAAATTCGTCACCAGTGCGGATGTCGGCACGTTGCTCCAGGTCACCTCTCGTAATCGCGTCGCTGACCTCTTTCAGGTGGAGTACCGGCTTTACAATGACGTAGCGAACAATGACGTAAGTTGCGAACCACGCCAGGGCCGTCGTGATGATCGCCGTGGCCAGCAGCACAGCATTGTTCCAACTGATATCCCGATTGATCTTGGCGAGCGGGTACGAGATTTTGACGATCCCCAAGACATCGTTCTCTTTGAGGTTGGGGTTCTGGTTGTGCTGGACATGGCAATCCAGGCAGAACGTTTTCGCTTTGACTGGGGCATAGTACAGGAACTGAGGAATATCCTTTTCGAGAGTGACCTCCGTTGGCCATTCACTCAGCGCATTCGGGTTGGTCGGAGAGAGTCGCTGAATCGCCTCATGGTCCACTTTTTCGATGGGGCGTGACGCAGCGTCACTGATGTCAGACGATTTCAGTAACGCCCAACTTTGCTCTTTTTGAGTCTCTGGTTTCAGATCGCGAACCATCACGGCAAAGTTGCGATGTTCGGCCGACTTGCGGTCGAAATACTCGGCATGCTTTGCCACGATCGCGGTGGGAACCAGGTTGCGCGCGACCTCGAGGTTCTGTTGCGAAATGATTTTCTGGGTCTGCTTGGAATAGAAATAAAAGCTTCCCGAGATCAGCAGCAGCAGGCCTCCACCAAAGAGCAGGCGGCACTTTCGTTCGAGGCTTGTTTCCCCCAGCAGACGCTTCAACGTTCGATACGACATGTCGATTCCATCCTCACTGACGAATTCGGCACGGGCTGAACCGCAGGATCCCACCCGCCGTCAGATCGCTCGAAGTTCCGTGAACTCGATTTTGCGTGAATTAGAGTCTGAATTGCCATACCGGGTAAAGGTCGCCGCTGTTTCTGCGCATGGGAAATTACGTTTTACAACTCGGCTGCCCCCGGTTCCGCGTGGGCCGGTCAGATGCCACGTTAGATTCTGCTGTCGCAAAACAGCGAGTGGACCTGCCTCAACCTCGAAAAAGGAGTCGCCGCGCTGAGTTGAGTGGGAATGAAGAGGCCAATTGCTTGAATGAATTGAACACACCGACACGCGCGGGAAAGGGGAGATTTCACGTTCGTTGAAGGAAATTCGACGGTCCGCTGACGGTACGCACTCTGTCCCGATCAAGCGAATGAGTGGCAATCTCGCTTGCGAGAGGGTTAGAGTGATTGCCGAGTGTGACACTACACACGGTGACCCAGAACAACTCTCAGACAGCGAGCGGAGGAACAGCAGATGATCGAGATCCTTTCAGGGGTTCCCGAACACACGGTCGGGTTCAAAATCAGCGGCAAGCTGCACGATGAGGATTACAAGACGTTCGTTCCCCTGGTCGATGCGGAGATTGCCAAAGAAGGAAAAGTGAATTTACTAGTTCAGTTCCATGATTTTCACGGCTGGGATCTAGCCGCATTGTGGGACGATATCCAGTTCGCAACGACACATTGCACAAAAATCCAGCGAATCGCGATCGTCGGTGAGAAGTCCTGGGACAAATGGATGGCCCGCATTTGCAAGCCGTTCACGATGGCCAAAATCCAATATTTTGAAGTGGCGGAACTGGATGCTGCCAAGTCATGGCTGAATCAGGCCTGATCCAATGCAGTCCTCGCCTCGATCTGACAGCAGTCAGATCTACGGAAAAACAGGTCTGGATCGAGCATGAAGGCATAGAAGAGGACGAGAAGCCTCGCAAGTTGGTGCAGCTTCCCGTCCTCATTCTCAGGCTGTAAGTTCGCTGGCTGCGGAAATGGGCTGCGACGTTGCCGGATTGTGCCGAATTGACGGCGTGTACGGCCATTCTTGAATCATTTCGTTGTGGCCACGATGTGAATTTCCGGAATAACCCGCAAATTGCGCTCGACTCGCTCCTGATGCCGATTCATCAGACAGGGACCCTCACATCCTTCGGCGATCATTTCCGATAGACAGCGACGCAGGCTTCGCATTCGGTACGCGGAATAGGCGGACCCTGCACAGGGATGGTGTCTGATTGATAGCAGGGACGCTGATCGATGCGATGCTTCTATGGAAAACCCGCGCGGATATTCGGATTCTGGCTCACACTGGTCGTGGCCATTGAACCC
>NZ_DASWWZ010000722.1:0-7414 GCF_036405755.1 Schlesneria sp. | reverse complement strand
TCTCTGCAGCGCGCCGCGCGATGATACCATCGCCACCCATTCGCAGCCCTGCAGGAACGAGTGAAAATCTTCAGTCTGGCGATGTTTGCTCAACCTGCTCGGCTCAGACGTCACCACGCAGCAGCCAGGCCGACGGATTCTCAATCGCCGAGCAGACGGTCTGAAGGAAACGGGCTGCGGGGGCGCCGTCAACGACTCGGTGATCGAAGGTCAAGCTGAGTGTCAGTTGATCACGCGCAACGATCTGGTCATCTACAACAACCGCTTCCCTCCGGATACGTCCCAGGCCGAGAACCGCTGTTTCAGGCAGATTGATAATCGGCGTGAAGGAATCAATTCCAAAAGAACCGAGGTTCGAAATGGTGAAGACACCTCCCTGCATCTCCGAGACGGTCAGTGTTCCGGCACGAGACTTCTCAATCAAGGCGGCAGACTGCTTCGCCAATTGAAATAAACTGGACGAACTGACATTCCGGACGACGGGAACAACCAGACCGTCGTCCGTGTCGACGGCAAGTCCAATCTGCAGATCCGACTGTGGCGATGGAACGATCCATTGATCCCCTTCTGCTCGGGTCGCCAATGCAAGATGCTGTTTCAGGACCAAAGCAACCAGCTTGATGATGATGTCGTTGAAGGACGGAACCAGGCCGTCTGTTGCTGCTTGTTTGAATTGCTTTCGCAGGCCGACGAGGTTCGTGGCATCAATCCGCGATGTGAGGGTCACCGCAGCCGTTTGCTGCTGGCTCGCCATCATTCGACTGGCGATAGTTCGACGGCGCGATGTCGGAAAGGTGCTCACGCTGCCTGCGGCTGCTGCAGGCGATTGCTGGCTGGCTGACAGTCTGACATCCGCTTCACGGACTCGACCATCTCGCCCTGTCCCCCGCACGCATCTCCAGTCGATACCCAGTTCCGTGGCGGTCCGTCGGGCTCGAGGACTCGAGAACTGTGAAACGACAGCGTTTGCGACGGGGGCTGGCGAGGGAATGGTGTGATGAACGTCATCAGCGGTAATTCGACCTGCGGGACCAGTCCCATCGAGCGACGCCAGTTTGATCCCCTTTTCACGTGCCAGCCTGCGGACCGAAGGGGGGGCCGCGGGAAAGTCATGTCCCGTCGCCGGTACAGTCACGGATTGTGCGGTCGCTGCAACAGCAATGGGACGCGGAACGGATGCTTCTGTGGCAGGGGGGGCACTCTGCTGAGGAGCGGACGGTCGAGGCGCTGACGGAGCGCTCGCGACCGCGTCTGGTATGGCTTCACCTTCTGCGACGAGGTAGCCCAGCACTGCACCGACGGGAACAATACTCCCCGGCTTCGGCGCGCTCGCAGGAATGCGTAGGAATCCTTCATCGACGGCTTCGATGTCTTGAGCTGCTTTCTCACCTTCCAGCTCGAATACTGCCTCACCTGCTTTGACGTAGTCGCCCTCCTGCTTCAGCCAGCGGACAAACGTTCCTTCTTCCATCGACCAGCCGAGACGGGGAACTGTGATCTCGAATGACATATTTCGATCAGCCTTGATGACGTGAGTGAATGGGCCGAATACTCAGGATCAACCGCGGACCGGTGTCCATTGGTTCTTCACCGGACCGCACTGTGTAGTCCGAACGAAGTTACTCATTAATCAGTTCTCGGATGGCCTGAGAGATCGCGTCTGCATTCGGAATGACGGCGTGTTCCAGCGGTGGGCTGTACGGTGTCGGTGTGAAGGCGCCGTTCAGTCGTTTGATCGGAGCGTCCAGATCGTTGAATCCGCGATCGGCAACCTGCGCGGCAACATCGACAGCGAAACCACACGGGGCAAACCCTTCATCGATGACCAGCAGACGGCCTGTTTTCTTGACGGATTCCAGAATCGTATCAATGTCCAGCGGCAGCACCGTCCGGGGATCGATCAACTCCACAGAAATCCCTTCGGTCTGAAGTTTATCGCAGATCGATTGAGTCAAGACGACCATCCGGGCCAGAGCCACAACCGTTACGTCGGTCCCCGGGCGAACCACGGCTGCTTTCCCGAATTCGATCTCGTATTCTGTTTCCGGCACGGGACCTTTCAGTGACAGGATCTCGCGATGTTCAAGAAACAGGACGGGGTCATCACCGTTCAATGCCCGCTTGAACAAGCCTTTGGCGTCGTAAGGATTTGATGGGACGACGACCTTCAGCCCGGGGATCTGTGCGTACATTGCATAATAGTTGCCAGAGTGGTGCGTCGCTGCGGAGTGACCGATGCCGATGCAGCCTCGCAACAGCACGGGCATCTTCAGCCGACCGCTGCTCATGTACTGGATCTTCGCAATTTGATTGACGATTTCACCAACGCCATCAAGTACGAAATCAGCGAACATGAAATCGATGACAGGCCGGGTTCCTGTCATGCCGGCGCCGCAAGACAGGCCCACGAAACCTCGCTCACAGATCGGGGTATCACACAGGCGGACTGGACCGTGCAGAGCATAAAGCCCCGCGGTCGTTTTGAAGTTGCCGCCACGCTGCCCGATCCCTTCCCCCATCACAAAGATTTTCTCGTTCCGAGCCATCTCTTCGGAGAGCGCTTCATGCGTCGCCTGCGTCATGGTGATTTCACGAGCAACATTCGTTGGACGTGTGTTAATGATCGGCCGTCCCGAGGGGGCAGGCGTCTCGGAATAGACGTGTCTCGTCGCCGACTCGGGGCTGGGCAGGGGGCTCTCTTCCGCAAATTTGCGAGCCTCTTCCACGAGCGATTTCACTTCGGCATCGATCGCATCCAATTCGGCGGCGGTCACGATCTTGTCTTTGATTCCCTTCTCGCGCAGTCGAAGGAGGGGGCAGCGTTTTTTCCACTCTTCGACGTCTTCGCGCGTCCGATAGCCAAAATCGCCCATCCCTTCGGCATGGGCCCGCGTTCGATAGGTGACACACTCGATCAGTGTGGGACCTTCGCCCGCTCGGGCTCGAGCGACGGCCTCGCTGGCAGCTTGATGGACCTCCACGGCATCGTTGCCATCCACCGTCAGACCGGTCATTCCGTACGCCGCAGCACGGCTGCCGACGTTCGGGTTACCAGCCGCATACGAGAACGGAACTTCGGTAGCGAACTGGTTGTTTTCGCAGATGAACAAGACCGGCAATTTCCAGATGCTGGCCATGTTCAGGCCTTCGTGGAAGGCGCCATTATTGGTGGCGCCGTCGCCGAAGAAGGCGACAGCCACGTTGTCTGTTTTCATCAACTTGAAGCTGTAACCGCCGCCGCAGGCCTGCAGAATACAGGGGCCGACGATGCCGCTGGTACCCATCATGCCGACTTCCGGGGAAAACAGATGCATGCTGCCGCCGCGCCCTCGCGAACAGCCGGTTTCGCGCCCGAACAGTTCGGCGATCAACTCACGCGGCGGCATTCCCTTCGCCAGAGCATGACCGTGGCCACGGTGAGTACTGAAGACGACGTCTTCATGACGCAGGTGAGCGCAGACTGCACTGGCAATCGCTTCTTCACCGACGTACGTGTGACACGCACCGTGGATCAGGCCTCGCTGGTGACATCGAGCCAGTTCCTCTTCCGTTTGCCGGATGACCTGCATTGTCCGATAGAGCCCCAAATACGTCTGCTTCGATGGCGAGTTGGTCATCTTTGTGTTGAGATCCTTATGGAGTCAGCAAACAGAAACTGGACTGAAAGCGAGCCTTTCGGGGATGGCAGTACCCTGGAGGGATCAAGTGGCCGAATCCGGGTAACGCCGAGATCCTCCCCCGTTCATGGCGAGGTTTCCGCCATCCATGGGGATCAGTGCGCCCGTGATCCAGCTCGAGGCATCGGAAGCAAGCAGAACGGAAAGCCCCTGGATATCGTTGGGGTGACCGAATCGTCCCGTCGGAATGCCGGAAAGGAACTTCTGAGCCAGATTGGGGTCTTCGGCGATCCGCTTTTCCAGGGATGGATTCAAGACTTGAGCGGGAAGAATGGCATTCACGCGGACGCCGTGTGCGGACCACTCAGTACTGAGTTCACGGGTCATCTGTGCAACAGCGCCCATGGCCATGCTGTAGGCAATATGGCCTCGACCGAGTGCGGTGAGGCTGGCGAGTGAGCCAATATTGACGATACTCCCCTGGCCAGCCGAGATCATGCGCCGACCCGCTTCCTGACACATGCAGAAACGCCCAAAAACCAGATTCCGCCAGGATTTTTCGATGTCTTCCAGCGATATCTCTTCTGGCTTTCCGAGCACCCCTTCACCCGCGACGTTGCCCAGAAAGTTGATCTTTCCAAATTGCTCGTCCAGCAGGGCGAACATTTTGCGAATGGAGTCCGGGCAGGAAACGTCACACTTCACGGTGACAGCTTTGCGCCCCAGTCCGCGAATCGCGTCAGCCGTTGCTTGAAGTCCTTCTTCGTTGAGATCTGCCAGCAGAAGGTCCGCCCCATGCTCTGCCAAGGCAAGTGACATCGCTTTTCCCAGACCACTCGCCGAACCCGATACCAATGCCACGCGTCCCGAGAGATCGAAAAGTGATGCCATATACTTGCCCTCATTCGGTAAGAGAATTGATGACGACGCAAATCCTCAGACTCTGTTCGTTTTTCGCCAAGACAACTGAAAAATTACGAGATGCCCAGTAATTCTTTCAGAATGGGCCACTGTTTTGTGACAAAAACAAGATAAGACAGACCCAGATAGAATACCGCGCACAAGACCATGCCTGTCTTATGATACCATCTCGGCTGGATTGGTTTGGGAAGGAGTGTTGTATTGACCCATAACAATTGAAATGCAGTAACACCCAGCGCCAAATTGTTGAGGTTGGCGATAATCAGCGTCATCAGTTTGGGTGTACCGTAAGTACTGAAGAGATACGCGGCCACCAGTGTCCACAGCACGTACGAGAACAGGATCGTATAGTAAATGTACTTCACCTGATCGTCGCGCATGTTGTCTCGCGCGTGCCGGTTGGCGGACCAGATGATGTCCGTCCAGCGGCGGCTGAAATCTTCGACGATCGACATCTGACTTGGGAGCAGTACGGTCAGTCCCACGAAAAGGGTGATCGTCCATAGCAAGCCACCCAACTGTGGTCCTAAATTCGGAGCGTGGCGGATGCCATCCGCAGTGATCATCGCCTGGGCCCATTCCAGCTTGTCGGCTTGATTATACAGTCCGGAATGTGCTGCGAACTGAAGGGAGAGCAGAGCGGGTAATGCCATTCCCATGAAGCAACCGGGAGTCCAGACCAGGATCTGGTCCGTCAGAATGTATCGCCACCAACCCTTCCACTTTCGCAGATTGTCCGGGGTGATGAGGAACACCTTCCCCAAATGACTGAGAGTGATATCACGTCCCCCTACCGCACTGGCGATGGCACCGACCTGACTGCCCATTCCCCAGCCCTTGTCACGGACGTAGTTACTGTAGGTGGAATTGGCCAGTCCACCGCCCCCCGCGTAACCAGCGAAGGCTCCGAGAACGGCAATGTTCCCCAGTTCAATCATGGGCCATGTACCAGTTGACCACATCTGTGTGAAGACGTTCGCGATTGCGTCCTGTCCATCGATTTTGACCGGAACATTTCCGAATCGAGCGAATCCACTCATCACGTTCCACCAGTGCAGGGGACTGACGAACAGGATGCCGATCGCCAGACAGAAGCCCAGCACAATGACGACTTTCGCCGTCATGACTGCCTGAAGCATGTTGTAGACCTTCCCCCCAATCAGTACTGGGAAGGCGACAATCAGCAGACAGGCATAGGCAAGCATCGTCACGAGGTTTCGATCCTCGGCGCCGGGGGGACGGTCCAGCCAGATTCCCGCCATGACGGCTGCGGCATTGGTTGAGAGAGCAGGGATCAAAGCCGAGAGGTTGAGGAAGAGGATGACCGAAACCCAGAAGAGCGGGCCGGGTCTTTTCCGGAGAAAACCCGTCATGACAGGCTCGCCGCAATAGAGTGCGTAGCGGGCACATTCAATGTTATAGAAGACCTGAAGCACGATCGCGACTGTTGCGATCCACATGAGGTTGCCGCCGTAACGGGCGGTGACCTCCGGGCCAAGCAGCCATTCGCCGCCTCCAATCTGGATGCCCATCATGACGATACCCGGCCCCACGAAACCGGCCCAGTTTCGCAGTCCCAATGGTTTCGGTTCGGGTAACTCTGCCAGGTCCCATGCCGGCAGGCACGTGACCGGAAGGTCTGACGTGTTTGTCATAAAAAACACACCGAATTGTTAGGGGATGGAGATTCCGGCGGATACGGTAACCCAGTGAGTCGCGGGAATCAAACTCGCGAGCAGAACTCGTCTCAATCTTTGCGGTCACAGTGCCTCGACCATCACGGCACTGCTGAAACTTGAGCCCCTGGCGTTTTCGAGTGATGTGTGTAAACGCCTCCAGGGTATTCAATGGTGTCTGCTCCTCTTTTCGTCAGAAAAGACCTGAGCTTCCGTTTTCCCGGTTTCCCTGTCATTCGGTTACGACAGCTTAAATTTGGGTTGGTGTGCTCAAGAACGTCGCTAAAAGTTCGAAATCGACAAGAGTCGGGAAGCGAGATAATTTAATCGAGAGGCTGCGACACACACGGGATCGTTCGAAAAGCGTATGCTACCGCACTCCACTGCCGGAATGTGCCCAGGACATTCCGGTAGCTACTGTCGATCTGGGCAATCATCGATGGCTACCGGGCTCTCCTGAGTGATTGCCGGTACGCGATCGGAATTCGGGATTAAAGGAATTGAAGATGCGAGTCTGGCCAGGGCACCCCTATCCGCTGGGCGCGAGCTGGGATGGAGCGGGAGTCAACATCGCGCTCTTTTCCGACAAAGCGACCAAGGTGGAACTTTGCCTTTTCGACTCTACGCATGACCTCGAAGAGAGTCAGCGCATCGAGCTCACAGAACGCACCTACAACGTGTTCCATGGTTATTTTCCCGATCTTCGACCGGGGATGCTTTACGGATTTCGCGTACACGGACCTTACGCTCCCCAGAATGGGCTGAGATTCAATCCCAACAAGCTGCTGTTTGACCCGTATTCTCGGGCCGTGGGACGTCCCCTGAAGTGGGATGATTCGTTGTTTGGCTATCGGAAGGACGATGCTCTAGGAGATCTGTCATTTGACGATCGGGATTCAGCTCCCTTCGCTCCTTTAAGTCTGATCGTCGATACCGCATTTACATGGGGAAAGGACGAGCGGCCCGATATTCCCTGGGAGCGAACTGTCATTTATGAACTGCATGTCAAAGGCTTCACGAGGTTGATGACAGAGGTTCCCGAGAAATTGCGGGGGACCTATGCAGGTCTGGCGAGCGCACCCGCCATCGACTATCTCAAACGCCTTGGCGTGACCGCGGTTGAACTACTGCCGATTCACTTTCACGTCGATGAAGAATTTCTGACAAATCAACAGCGAGTGAACTACTGGGGCTATAGTT
>NZ_DASWWZ010000721.1:0-14954 GCF_036405755.1 Schlesneria sp. | reverse complement strand
AATGGCCCGGCCAGGTCCACCGTGACAGTCACGAATCTTGAGTGGGGCGAACAGGAAGTAGCCATCACCAGGAATTTGACCCAGATTGTACAGGAACTCAACACCAACCATTTCGTGAGAACCCAGAGCCCAATAGGTCATGAGGGCCTGACGGGGGTCGACACCTCCGAGATCAGGTGCATCAGTGCCGACGCAGCGGATCCCTTTCTTTTTGAGATAGACGATCGTTTCAGCGTCGGGAACAGGCCAGCCTTCGCTTTTTCCGGCCAGCGGATCAGCCCAGACGCCGGCATCGTCTGGAGCAGGTTTGAAATGCCGGTCAAGATGTCCGGTGTAGAACAGCACAACCTGTCCTGGCTTGAGTGGACCTGACTTCTGCTCTTCCGCCTGGATGACCGCTGCGGTGATTTTGGGACTGGCTGGCCAGGACTTGGCGTCAGTTGAGCCGACAAGTGACCGCACGTCGATGACACGAACGGGCCCGCAGGTCCATTCCAGAGGGATCTTTTCGACCGTTAAATCGCTGGTGCCGCGAGGGCCAAATTTTTGTTCGTACTCTTCCAGCCAGCCACGAACCTCGGGGGCATACTCGGGATGAGAGCCCGCTTTGGGAAGGGCGAAGGCGGGTGGCACGACGTGTGTACCGGCCATGGCGTCCATCAAGTGACCATGGTGCCACAAGTCGAGCGATTCAGCGTAAAGAAAATCAATTTTCAAATAGGGCTGTCGATGTTGTCCGGTGCCGAAGCCTGGATGGGTGACAGGAAGATTGGCTGCCAGCACGGGGGAAATGTCGATGGCGCGCTTGTTCCTCGCCGAGTCGATCAACCGCTTGGGCAACTCGCCTCCTGCAATCGTGAACGCGCGACCTTCACTGTAGGGACCTCCCTGATGACGCGGACCCATCATGATGTAGAACGAACCCGTTTCGGGCAGTTCGCCCAGATTCGTCGCACTCTCCGTCCAGATCATCCCGTGTCGCAGACCGGCGTAGTGAGTCGGTTCGGCAAGTGTTGGAAGGGGGCCCATGCTGGCGCTGTCAGTCCCCAGAGTCATGACACCGCGTGTTGCCAGATATTCCATGCAATCCGGATCGGGGTCTGGGTAGCCCGGGGCCTTCCGGTCAATCACATCCGAAATGAACCGCGTTCCTTCTGGGAACGGGCGGTAGTACTTGTCAGAGTAGTCGCTTCGGAGCAGAGCCACATCGCCGAATCGCAGGGGGCGGTGTCGCGACTCAAATCGCTTGACGAACTCGGATGTCACCAGAGGACTGACCCCCTTGGGGGCTTGATCCAGGAGTTCCCGTGTGTCGATCACACAGGCTTCTCCACCAAACTGCCAGGCTTCGATTTTTTCCGTAAAAGCCAGCCCCAGCGGCCCCGACTTGGGCCCTTTCAAATCGGGACGTGTGACCGAATGGGGCGGAACGTCCAATTGTGTCCCGGTGTTGCCGTCAACGTAGATCGAATCAATGTTGTAGGCCGAATCCGGGCCAATCGTCCGTTGGTGGTTCAACTGGAAGCGGGGGAAAGGATAAGTCGGCCACGTGCAGGGGTATTCCGGGGCAATCAGGAGGGAGTTATCGATAAATCGAGTGACTTCCTCCTTAGGGGTGACCGACTGGGCCGAAAGTGGTGGTGTCCCTCCTCCCGATACGAGGAGGAAACACACACAGAAAGTACCACGAAGAACCTGGAGCGCTGGTTTCATCAAGGACCGTTTCACTTTCCATCTAGAGTTGTGGGATCAGGCGCCGTACTTCTCCAATCGTCCCGCATGTGCCATGGCGAGCAGCATCAGATGCTTCGCTTCAAACTGCCCGAGGCCGCCGTGCCGACACTGCGTTTCGCCGAACTTTGTCGAACCGTCGAAGCGGCAGTTTTCGGCCGACAGCAGGACTGGCACGGGATGCCAGCTATGCGACTTCATCTTGCTCGGGGTGCTGTGATCCCCCGTCACCACGATGACGTCAGGATTAAGTTTCGCAATGCGCGGGATTGCGGTATCGAGCTCTTCGGTCCGCTGGACTTTGAGAGCGAAGTTGCCGTCTTCGCCCGACGAATCTGTGTACTTCCAGTGGATGAAGAAGAAGTCGTAATCGTTCCACGACTTTTCCAGGCGGGTCAACTGGTCGTCCAGAGTATGGCCTGCATCGAGGATATCCATGCCGACCAGTCGTGCGAGACCACGGTACATCGGATAAACCGCGATGGCACCCGCTTTCATGCCGTAGACTTCCTCAAATCTCGGGATCTGAGGCATTGTGTCGATGCCCCGGAGGGTCAGGAAGTTGGCCGGAGCATCATCCTTAAGGACAACCCGAGCCTGCTTCAGAAATTCGGCTGCGACTTGTGCAGTCTTCGCACTACCGGCGGAACGGGCGACGGGTTCCAGCGGGGGAACGCCGGTCTTTTGCGGGTCGGTGTCAGCGACGTCACCGCCCAGTCCTTCTCCCCGGAAAATCAGCACAGTGCGGTAGCCTTCACCTGCACGAACGAAGACCTCTGCGCCGGGAACCTTGATCTGGTTCAGTTTCTCGCTGAGTTTGCTGCCCACTTCTGTCGGGATGCGTCCTGCGCGGCGGTCGGTGATGTTGCCGGCGGCGTCAAGGGTGCAGAAGTTGCCTCGAATGGCAACGTCATTGGGGCCGAGTTCGAAATCGATGCCAAGAGCTTCAAGAACGCCGCGTCCGATTCGGTACTTGATGGGATCGTACCCGAACAGGCCCAGGTGGCCGGGACCGCTTCCGGGCGCGATGCCGGGGAGCACCGGGGTACTGAGGCCAAGGGTGCCACGGCGGGCGAGTGCATCCAGGTTGGGCGTATTGGCCGTTTCGAGCTCTGTCTTGCCGCCGGGTTCGAGCGGCAAGCCACCCAGACCATCACCTACCAGCAACACGATCTTCGATCCGTTGTCCTTTTGCAGCATTCGAGTCAGTTCATGGGGATCAGTCATTTGGTAAGCAGTCTCAATCTAAAGCAAGAAGTTGGTGGGGAACAACGTCAATGGTGTCACGAACGGTACAGAGGGGCGAATTGTCGGTCGAAGACGTAGCTCGTGCAAGCGAATCTCCACCGGAACTTAAGTCGAGATGGAATCAAAATGGAAAAATGTCAGGGATATTGAAAAATCTCCGACCAATCCCCTTTTTTTGAAGTAGTTTGCGCCGGTTTCCACTAGCCCAAAAGTCTGCATTTCTGCTACACTTCCCATTCTTCGATTCTGCGGTAAGGCGAAGTCGTTATTCGTCAACAGATTCGAATTGGGCACTTTCCTGGCTCAAGACAGCGGACGATCGCGTCTTTGATCCACGGTGTTGATCTGAGGCGTACTCGATCATTGCCGCAACAGTACGGCGGGAATTGTATGGTTGATCGGAATCTACTACGTGAATTTGACATCAGCGACGAAGAACTCGAGCTGGCGGCTGACATCTCTTTAGCTGAAGCGGAACACCTCGAAGAGGGAAGCCTTGACCACCTGTACAACCGTCGCGATGAAGGTTACGACGTCAACGCCGTTCTGGAAGGAACCGTCGTTCGCGTCGAAGGCGAAGAGGTTCTGATCGACATCGGATATAAGAGCGAAGGTATTGTCCCAATCGACGAGTGGGAAGTTCCCCCCGTCGCCGGTGACAAGGTCTCCGTTCTGCTCGAAGAAATCGAAGACGAATTTGGTCTGATTCTGCTCTCGAAGAAGAAGGCCGACCGAATTCGCGAGTGGGAAAAGGTCATCAGCACGCACAAAGAAGGCGATGTCGTCGCCGGAAAAGTGCTGCGAAAAATCAAGGGTGGATTGCTGGTCGATATCGGCGTCAACGTCTTCCTGCCAGCCAGTCAGGTTGATATCCGCCGTCCCCAGGACATCGAATTCTATCGCGACAAGACGATTGAATGTTTGATCCTGAAGATCGACGAATCACGCCGAAATATCGTTGTTTCTCGCCGACGCCTGATCGAACTTCAGCGTGAGAAGATGAAGAAGGATCTTCTCTCGGAAATCACTGAAGGTCAGTTGCGCAAGGGAACGGTCAAGAACATCGCCGACTTCGGTGCGTTCGTGGACCTGGGCGGAATCGACGGCCTGTTGCACATCACCGACATGAGCTGGGGCCGTATCGGTCACCCATCCGAGATGGTGAAGATCGACCAGGAAGTCGAAGTCATGATTCTGCACGTCGATCGCGACAAGGAAAAGATCGCGCTCGGCCTGAAGCAGAAGGAAAAGAGCCCCTGGGACAACGTCGAAGGGAAGTACCCTGTCGGCACCAAGATCCGCGGCGAAGTCGTCAACGTCATGTCCTACGGTGCTTTCGTCAAACTGGAAGACGGCATCGAAGGTCTGGTCCATATCAGCGAAATGTCCTGGACCAAGCGCGTCAATCATCCGACCGAACTCGTCAATCCTGGCGATGAAGTCGACGTCGTTGTGCTTGGAATCAACAAGGACAAGCAGGAAATTTCGCTGGGCATGAAGCAGGCTCAGCCAAATCCATGGGACGAAGTCGCTGCCAAGTACCCACCCGGTGCTTCCGTCAGTGGTACCGTCCGCAACCTTACCAACTACGGTGCATTCATCGAGTTGGAAGAAGGTGTCGATGGATTGCTGCACGTCAGCGATATGTCCTGGACCCGTAAGATTTCTCACGCGAACGAGATGCTGAAGAAGGGCGATCCGATTACCTGCCAGGTGATCTCGGTCGACCAGGAACGCAAGCGAATTGCGTTGGGTCTGAAGCAGCTTGCTGGCGATCCATGGGAAACCACGATCCCCGAAAAATATCAGCCCGGTGCTCAGGTTGTCGGCAAGGTCACCAAGATCACGAACTTTGGTGTCTTCGTCGAACTGGAACCAGAACTCGAAGGCCTGCTGCACGTTTCAGAACTCTCAGACCAGAAGGTCGAGAATCCCGAAACATTCGTTAAAGTCGGACAAGAGCTTGACGTTCGCATTCTGCGAATTGATTCAACAGATCGCAAAATCGGTCTCAGCCGCAAATCAAATCTTGATTTGAGCGGTTCCGATGATGCGAAATCGAGCGAATCGGCTGCTCCTCCGAAGCCTCGTACAGAGCTGAAAGGTGGTACAGAAGGATCCGCAGGTCCGCTGTTTACCCTCGGCGGGGGCGCAGAATAGTCACAAACGGGCAGTCGGTCGTCTGACCCTTGCCAATCGGATTCAACGCTCGCCTGTCAAGCAAAAGAAGGCGAGTTTGTTTGAAAAAAGTAACGGTCCTTCGGTACCACCCGAAGGGCCGTTTTTTTGCGCCCCTTGCCAAGTTTCTCTGATCGAAACGACCGGTCGAGTTAGCTCTGATAGAGGATTTCGCGGCGCTCTACCGATAACAGAGATGGGCTGTTGTCCAGCCGCATCGTTTTGCCACAGGAGGTGGCGTCTATGTCCCGATGACTCTCCTGAATGGCAGACACATTGAGATGGCCAGAATCACCCGTTACCGCGAGTCTTCTTCCGCAGCTCAAACGCCCCTTGAAACCTACCTTCAAGAGATCAACGAAACTGCTCTACTGACCGCAGAGGACGAAAAGGATCTTGCACGACGAATAGCCTTCGGTGAATCGGCCGCCCGGGACCGAATGGTTCGTGCTAACCTCAGGCTCGTTGTGAATATCGCCCGCGCGTATACCAATAAAGGCTTGCCGCTACAGGACCTGATCGAAGAAGGAAACCTCGGCCTGCTTCGGGCTGTTGAGGGCTTCGATCCGGACATGAATACGCGGTTCAGTACCTATGCCAGCTACTGGATCAAACAGTCGATCAAGCGTGCGTTGATTAACACCGGGAAGACGATCCGGATTCCTGCGTATATGGTCGAGTTGCTGACGAAGTGGCGCCGCGCCACTGCCCAACTGGACGAAAAACTAGGGCGACCGCCGACCCAGGAAGAAGTGGCGAAGGAACTGGGGCTTCCCAAGAAGAAGCTCAGTATCGTCAAGGAAGCCATCCAGCTCTACACGTCCATTCCTCAGACGGATGATGACGAGGGTGGATGGCAGATGAGTGACATGGTCGCGGATCAGCGTACGCGTGCTCCTGATGATGATATGCTGGATGCGGACAACCTGAAGCACGTCTACCGTATTCTCGAGACAATGGATCCGCGTGAAGCGACGATCGTGCGAATGCGATTTGGTTTGGACGACTCCGAGCCTAAGACGCTGAAGGAGATCGGTGAGACACTTGGACTCACCCGGGAACGAGTTCGCCAGATCGAAAGCGACGTGCTGAAGCGGATCGCGAAAGAGCTGCTGGGCGAATGATCGAATCTGCGGTGCTGCTCGTACGGCGGCGCGTTCTCTGGAACGATGTGCCGCTCGTGGTGCCACTTCAAGATCGAGACTAACCTGCGACCTTCCAATTGTCAGCGATAAGCTGGCGGATGCGTATTGACATATTCTATCAACAGCCGAAACTGGCGACGTCGCGGTTGTGACCACGTGAGCGCGCTTGGCGATGGGACTCGCGAACGTTCCAAGTCCACGTTTGGCCGTTTTGCGAGACGACGTCTCTGCTTCGTTTTTTCGTTGTGGATGATTACGAAGGCAGATGGCTGTGTCGAAATTCCCACAAATCGAAATGACGATTCCTCTTCGGCTTCCGCACGAAAGACAGAATCGCTCTACGCGACGCCGACGGTGCGAGTGTTGAAGGAATGTGACCCTCGTTCTCGCACTGATTCGGCGGCGACTCGAACGAGCGCCGGCGTACTGTGATCGCGTCGAGCATTATTCGATCACGGCATTGGGGTCGGAGCGGGGGGATTATTCCGATCCGATTCGGTTTTTGACGGTGACGGAAGTGGATCTTCCCCGGGGAGAAGTGGGTTCAGTTCGTCCATCATCTGGACGTCGATGTTCCGTTCTTCTCGCTTCGTGCGAATCGTCGGTGGTGGCATCACCTGACTCGGGAACGTGTAGGGAGTCACGGGGGGATAGAGGTAGCAGTCGTCGTACCGATCATAGCAACCGTTATTGCAGCAGCGTCGGCAGAAGTGTGAATTCAGCGGACTGCACCAATCGGGCTTACCCATACGAGTCAGGTCGAACCGAGGGTTGTAGATTCGGTCGACGTAGAGGTGCGTGTCATTGATGTCATCAACGACATTGGCGTAATGGTCGAACCAGGGGCAGCATTGACAGCCCGAGACCAGTGTGAACATCGCCGCGGCAATCGAGATCCATCCAGACTTCATTCGCGTTCCCTCTTTCCGCCAACAGGCATTTGTGGGGATCGACCGACCGGCGGATGTGCTTGAAGTGTTTTGGTCTTCCTGAGGTCGTTGGGGACGCGAAAGGAAGTACAGATTCCCAGGACTGCCTAGCCCCTAATGAGAAGGGTGACTCTTTTCAGAGATTCCTCTAAGATTTTCTCAAGCTCGACCGAGCTGAACAAAATTTTGCCACCGCCAGATCGTATCCCGATTCAAGCAAGGACGCCGGATTGACTCGATTTGCACTGGAAGCCTGGGATTCAGGCCGCCTGACCGTGAATGGCGCGTTTGTACCATTGCTGCAGCGGCATGGCTGGACAACATTCAACCGCATCTGGGAAGAGACGGCCAACGCGGCGATCGCAAAAAACCTGCGGACCGACCGTGTCACGTTGTCGTTTTCCCTGAACGACGAGGGAAGCGAACGCAAGTTTTACATCAAACGGCACTCGCGATCGTCATGGAAAGAGTATGTCAAACCTTTGCTGCGTCTGACCTGGCCGATCCTCGGCGCGCGAAACGAGTGGAATGCGATTCTTGCCTTCCACGCGGCGAGAATTCCCACGATGGTTCCCGTCGCGCTGGGCGAATCGGGATCAAACTCCTTCCTTGTGACTGAGTCACTCGAGAACTGTGAAAAGCTCTCGCGACGATTCGCAGTGGACAGTGAATGGCCGGTGACACCTCCAGAACGGACTCAGATCCTCCGCAATGTCGCCCGGCTCGCCCGGCAGATGCATTCGGAAGGAATGCATCACCAGGACTTTTATCTGGGACATCTGATGCAGTCCCGATCTCAGCCTGAATTGATCCATATCATCGATCTGGGGAGGGTTCAGCGGCAACGGCCGCTTGCCCAGCGATGGATTGTCAAGGACCTTGCTCAGCTCAATTTCTCGGCCGCAACGGCATCCACGCGGGAGCGACTTCAGTTCTTGAAAGGGTATCTCGATCGCCCGTTAAAAAGTTCCGACCGACGATTGATCTCGCAGATTGAAAGTAAAACCGCCTCAATCGCCCGGCATTCACGGAAGAACAAACTCTGAAACTGCCGGGACACGTTTGTTCCGAACATGCCACAGGGAACATAGCCGGAACCTGCAGGCAGTGAGTCGTTGAGTGTTTGCCGCAAGTTCCATAGATGTCGATTGATGTATTCGGGTTGGTCTGAGACGATCTGAAAAAACGTGTTCCATAAGCGGATGAGACAAGCATGGCTCAAGCGTACACTCCGGGATTGTTAGTGTCACGCGGTCGGCATTGGCGATGCCGAAGGGTGCTGCCCGTCCCGGGTGATGTGGTCGTCAAAGTGGGGGATCACGTCAACGCGCAGGACGTGGTCGCCAGGACCTTTCTGCCGGGCGATGCCATGCCTCTTAATCTCGCCAAGCGGCTCGGAGTTCTGCCGTCGGAACTCACCAGGGTGATGTGGTGTGAAGAGGGCGAAAAGGTGTCGCAGGGGCAGGCACTGGCGAAGTCCAAAGGCTTTTTCGGATTCTTTCAGTCCGATTTCCCTTCGCCGATGGGGGGGACGATTGAGTCGATCTCGAAGGTGACGGGGCAAGTCATCCTGCGCGGCGAACCGATCGCTGTGCAAGTCCTCGCGCACCTGACTGGCGAAGTGACCGAGGTGATTCCGAATGAAGGTGTGGTCGTCGAAGCCGATGTGGCCGTCGTGCAGGGGATCTTCGGAATCGGGGGCGAAGCATACGGACACATAGAGCTTGTTGCCGATTCGCCTGACGAAGATCTTACGGAGGAATCGATCCAGCAGAAACATTGTGGTCGGATCGTTGTGGGTGGGAGACGGGTCACCGGTGAAGCCGTCCAGAAAGCGATTGCATTTGGAGTGACTGCGGTCATTGCCGGTGGGATCGATGATCACGACCTGCGTGAGATTCTCGGTTACGATCTGGGTGTCGCGGTCACCGGCACGGAGAAGCTGGGAATCACGGTCATCATTACCGAGGGGTTTGGCGACATCGCAATGGCTCGCCGGACATTCGAGCTGCTGAGTTCTCATGCGGGGCACTTCGCAAGCGTGAATGGCGCTACCCAAATTCGGGCGGGGGTGATGCGACCTGAAATCATTATCCCCCTCAAGAATCGACTGGAGCCCCCGTCCGGTGAAAAGATGCAGGAAGGGGGACGTCTTGAGATTGGTTCGCCAATCCGCGTGATTCGCGAGCCGTACTTCGGTCTTCTTGGCAAGGTGACAAAGCTGCCGCACGAGCAGGTCAAACTGGCGTCTGAATCGTTCGCTCGAGTTGTTGAGGTGAGCCTCATGGATGGATCTGTCGTAACAGTCCCGCGTGCCAATGTCGAATTGATCGAGGGGTAAGACATGGAAACCGTGAAAGAATTCCCTCGCCTCAAACAGCCTTCCCCTGGTCGGCGGCGACGAACGTTCGACCGACTGCCGCTTCGTTTCCTGCTGTTGCTGGGAAGCCTGCTGGCGACAGCACTGACAGGACTCGTCGCGACCCCGGTGCTGACAGCACAGGAATCCGTCGTCGAGACCGAAGAGACAGTTGAGGAGGTGGCAGAAGAGAATCCCCCTGCCGGGCAGCGACTGGTTGATCTTCCCAAAATTCCGTTTTTCTTTTTGACGGTCGGGATCTGCACGACGGTGATCGTCTGCACGGAACTGGCGCGACACGGTAGCCCGTTCTATGTCCGTCCGATAGCGGGTCTGCGAGCCATTGAAGAGGCCGTAGGGCGCTCGACCGAGATGGGACGGCCCATGCTGTTCGTTCCGGGCATTCAGGACATCAACGAAATTGACACCGTCGCCGGGCTGACAGTCCTGTCGAGTGTGGCAAAGGTGGCGGCTGAGTATGACACGCCGCTGGAAGTTCCGACGACACGCGCACTCGTGATGACCGCAGCGAGGGAAGCCGTGCAGGGGGCCGCATTAGCTGCAGGCCGGCCCGACTATTTCAACGAAGAGCATGTCTATTATGTCACTGACGAGCAGTTTGGTTACGTCGCATCGGTGTGTGGTTGGATGTATCGTGAGAAACCGGCTGCCTGCTTTTATCTCGGCAAGTTCTATGCAGAATCACTGATTCTCGCGGAGACGGGTAATGCCGTCGGTGCCATTCAAATCGCTGGCACTGCGGAGACGGCTCAACTTCCCTTCTTCGTCGCCGCATGTGACTACACGCTGCTGGGGGAGGAACTGTTTGCAGCTTCGGCCTACTTATCAGGTGAGCCTGCTCAACTCGGGATGCTGAAGGGACAGGATTTCGGGAAGCTGGCTGCGATTGTCCTGATCGTTGTCGGCAGCCTTCTGGCAACATGGGATTCGATTTCGCCTCGGCCCATGGAGGGAACCGACTCCGCCGCGCATCGCCGGACGTACTGGATCACCGATCTCATTCTGAAGGGGGGCTGATGTCGAAGTTTATTCCCGTGCTGATCGCCGTCCTGGCAGGATGGGTGATGATGATTGCCTATTTTTCCCCTCGACTGTTGTCCTCGCGACAGCTTGCGGAAGAGTGGTACACGATCGTTGCCACCATCGCGATGCTGTTTGGCGGTGCCAATCTTTGTCTGCACCACTTGAAGAAAATTTCCGACCGTGAAGCGGGGTGGGGCTTTTCGGCGGTGACGCTGATCGCATTCACCGTGACGGTCGTTGTCGGTTTGCTGAAGGTGGGGGTCGTACCCGAGTCGGTCAAGTCGCTCAATCGACCCTGGTCGGGTCAATTTCAGCAGGAAGGAAGTGCCTTCTGGTGGATGTACGAGTACCTGTTCAGTCCTATCGTTGCGACGATGTTCGCCATGCTGGCGTTTTATGTTGCGTCCGCCGCATTTCGTGCTTTCCGAGCCAAGAATGTCGAAGCGGTGTTGCTGCTGGTCACGGCCCTGATTGTGCTGGTGGGGCAGACGAAAGATCGAGAGATCACGTCACTGTTTCTGCCTGCACCCTCAGACGGAACTGCACCGTACGTCCCGATCGGCGATCTGACAGAGTTCATTCGCAAGACCTTTGTGACTGCGGGACAGCGGGCGATCATGATCGGCGTCGCCTTAGGAGTTGTTGCAACCTCACTGCGAATCCTGCTGGGCCAGGATCGAACCTACCTGGGAGGGGATGAGTGACTTCCAAACTTCTGCAAAAGTTAAATTCACTCGACCGTCGGTGGATCTTTCTGGCCATGGCGATCGCAGTCGCTGCTCCGATTCTGCTGCAGGTCGGATCTGATGAGACCCCGTCGACTCCGACGCGGCGTCTGTTCGACCAGGTCGAGGCATTGCCGGAAGGATCTCGCATCCTGATGGCTCTGGATTTTGATCCCAATTCATCGGCCGAGCTTTCGCCGATGGCATTGGCCTTCACCAGGCACTGCTGCCTGCGAAAGCACAAGGTCTTTTTCGTGACGTTGTGGGGCACGGCACTGCCGATGATTGACACGACAATCAAAAATGTGATCCAGACAGAATTTGGGTCTGGAGACCACCCCTACCGCTACGGTGAAGACTATGTGAACCTCGGTTATCTGGCGGGGGAGGCGGTCGCCATCAATCAACTGACATCAGATATCCGGAAAGCACGCTCACAAGACGTTCAGGGGAACAGCCTGGATGGTCTTCCCATCATGAACGGAGTGACAAGCCTGAAGGATATGCAATTGATCATCAATACGTCGGGTGGCTTCCCCGGTGCGAAAGAATGGGTGCAATATGCGGGAACGCCACATGGGATCCCACTGGCGGCGGGTTGCACCGGTGTTCAATCAACCCAGATGTTTCCTTACTACCCCGACCAACTGATCGGCCTGGTGACCGGGATCCGGGGGGCCAACGAGTATGAAACGATGCTGGCTGCCAAGGCTCCAGTCCCTTACGCAGAGATGAGAATGCGTCCCGCCAGTCTCCGCGGCGGTCCTCAGCGATGGGCTCATCGCCTGATGATCGCTCTGATCGTGTTGGGAAATGGAATCCACTTTGCAAATCGCTATTCAAGGAGGGCAAATTGAATCATCGCGAAACTGCAATCTGGACATTTCTTTTTCTGGCGGGGGGATTGGCGCTGGTCGTTCGAGCCGTCTACTCCGAAGCGGGAGTCGGTCAGAAGTATGTTGTCCCGGTCGAGGTCGTCGGGCAGATCAATCCCGGAACTCAAGACATTATCCCCGTGGAGGCAGGCGAGGCTGTCGACTCGGGAAACATGGTAAAAAGTGTCCGGTATGACAAAGCGGCGAAAGATCAGATCAATGCAGTGTGGAGTCCATCCCGGACGATTGGCGTCTGGACAGCGGCCCTGCTGACGCTCTGCATTTTCTCGTACCTCTACCGGGACAATCTTTTTTACAAGCTCGCAGAGTCGATCATTGTCGGGGTTTCTGCAGGGTACTGGATCGTACTGAATTTCTGGGAAGTGCTGGTTGCCAAGGTTCTCGTTAAACTGGCACCGGACGTGGCGTCCTACGCTTTCGTACCCGACATCCCACCGAAAACTCTGCCGGATTATGGCTATGTGATCCCGGTCATTCTGGGGGGCCTCGTATTCTGCCGCTGGATCCCCAAGCTCACATGGTTAGGACGCTGGCCGCTTGCCTTCGTTGTGGGAACAACGGCGGGACTGAAACTGCTGCTGTTCCTGAACGCGGATTTTGTTCAGCAGGTTCGCAGCACGATTCTGCCGCTGATCGTGTTTTCTGAACAGGGTGCATTTGATTGGAAACAATCTGTTCAGAATGCTGTAATCGTCGTGAGTGTTGTCGCCAGTTTGTGCTACTTCTACTTTTCCGTTGAGCATAAGGGACTGTTTGGACGTCTGTCCCGCTTTGGGATTTGGGTTCTGATGATCAGCTTCGGTGCTTCATTTGCCCTGACCGTGATGGGACGAATCACACTGCTGACGATGCGGTTGCAGTTCCTGTTCGATGATTGGCTTGGTTTCGTCAAAATGTAACTTCATGGAGAAAAGTGACCGCTATGAATGGTCGAGAAGCGCTGAAACTGTCAATCAATATGGCGAAGTTTGTCTGCATGGGGTACCTCGGTGACTTGACCGAGGAGGAACTGATGAAACGCCCCTGTGAAGGGTGTAATCACATCAAGTGGCAACTGGGGCACTTGATCTCGTCAGAGCATTCGATGATTTCGGGGATCGCTCCGGGGTCAATGCCAGAGCTGCCTGCGGGGTTTGCAGAGAAATACACCAAAGAAACTGCGAAGAGCGATAACCCGGCTGACTTCCATTCCAAGGAGCAATTGCTCTCGACGTTTGAGTCTGTCCGCGCAGCAACCCTGGCCGCTCTGGATAAGATCACAGATGCGGATCTGGATAAGCCAACGGGAGTCCACTACGCGGAGACCGTCGGTGCGATGTACGAACTTCAGGGAAGTCACTGGCTGATGCACTCGGGTCAGTGGGCCGTGGTTCGCCGTCAGTGCGGACGTGCCCCGCTATTTTGATGCGAGTTCCCGGTGGGACATGGAAGGCGTTTCGGGTGCAGCGTGCGGAGCCTCGGCTGCTCGAAGCTGCACCGTAAACGTACTTCCCTGTCCTACCTGACTGTCGACTTTGATGCTTCCGCCGAAGAGTTGGCAGAGGTGTTTGACAATCGAGAGACCCAGGCCCGTTCCACCGACTTCACGAGAACGGGCGCGATCAACCCGGTAGAACCTCTCGAAAATACGAGTCTGGTACTCTTGTGCGATACCAACGCCTTTGTCCTTGAACTCCAGATAGATCCACTCTGCATCGCGTCGCGACTCGACAGAAACGACGCCACCCGGCAATGAATAATTAATTGCGTTGCTGATCAGGTTGTCGACGATGGTACGCAAACCTTCCGCATCCGCCTGAGCCCAAACTTCATTCTCAGTGCAGGATGTTGTCAGCGTCAGCTGTTTGGCCTGGGCGATCGTGAGATGGGCATCCGTGCTGGCTTTCAAGATGGCGTTGGCTTCGACGGAATCAACGTTGAATACGTGCTCACCAGATTCAAGACGTGCCAGCTCCAGTAGGTCCTGTATCAGATCGCCGAGTCGCCCTGACTGCTCAAAGATCCGTGTAACGAAAGTTCGTCCGAAATTAACGTCTTCCAGTGCGCCGTCGAGCAGCGTCTCCGCACACGCGGAAATTGTTGAGAGAGGAGTTTTGAGTTCGTGTGAGACGTTCGATACGAATTCTCGCCTCAGGTTTTCGAGTCTTCGCAAGTCGGTCACGTCGTGCAGGACGAGAACTGCTCCCGGGCAGGGGGTTCCCGGCAAGCGTGATGCAACTACAGCGACAATGGACTGAGTCCAGGGGACTTCAAATTCCATCCGCTGTTGAAGCCGGGTTTCACTCAACGTCAGTCGGATGAGATCATGAATTTGTGGTAGGCGAATGGATTCCCAGGTACGGCGACCGACGACATCGAATGGTTTGAGGTTGAGCAGGGTAATGGCGGCCGAATTGGCCAGCAGGATCCGCTGGTCCGTGTCGATGGCGATCACGCCTTCGACCATGGCCTCCAGAATCGTCGCCAGTCGTTCATTCTCACGCGTGATCCGTTGTTGGGTCCGCTGTGATTCCGTCAGGCGGGTATCAACGCTTTGGACCATGTTATTGAAGGCATTCGCCAGGCCGCTCAGTTCGTCGTCCGCTTCGAGAATGACCCGTTCGGGTAATCGGCCAATCGCCATTGTTTCGGCGGCGGATGTCAGTTCGACCAGCGACTCGATCGAGCGAGAAATGAGCTTGGCGGAGATTGTGACTCCC
>NZ_DASWWZ010000720.1:0-7366 GCF_036405755.1 Schlesneria sp. | reverse complement strand
TACCTTAGCTGTGCCGCTCATAAGCGATTGCTTGTCTCGCCGCCGATAGCCCCGCCTGGATGCCTGCCGTGAATTCCGCTGTTGGACTCGACTTGCTGCCCCCATTCGATTTCGATCCACGAACCCGCGTGGTGTTTGGATCAGGGACTGTGACCCAATTGGGGCAACTGGCAAAGGATCTGGGGGGGACCCGGGTCCTGTTTGTAACTGATCCGGGCATCGAGAAGGCAGGGCACGCCGCCCGAGGCGTGTCTGTTCTGAACGAATCAGGGCTGTCCGTAGCTTTGTTCCATGATGTTCAGCCAAACCCGACCACCGACGACGTCGAACATGGCCTGCAAATCGCCCGGGACCATCAGGTCGATCTGATCGTGGCCATGGGTGGCGGCAGTGCGATGGACTGTGCGAAGGGAATCAATTTCCTTCTGACCAATGGCGGACAGATGCGCGATTATTGGGGTGTAGGAAAGGCAACCAAGCCAATGCTACCCTCCATTGCGATCCCCACGACCTCGGGAACGGGAAGCGAGGCACAGTCGTTCGCTCTCATTGCTGACGCAAAGACGCACATGAAAATGGCGTGTGGCGACAAGAAGGCTTCCTGCCGGGTCGCAATCCTCGATCCCGACTTGACGCTCAGCATGCCGGCCGGTGTTACCTCGGCGACTGGCATCGATGCAATCAGTCACGCTCTGGAAAGTTACGTTACCACCAAGCGGAATGCGATGTCGCAGTTATTTGCACGCAAGGCCTGGCGCCTGCTCGCGCAGGCGTTTCCGATTGTCACGTCGATCGCTGCTGGCAATTCATCCGCTCCAGGAACGAACGGAGAAGCGACGGGGGAAGCACTCGTTGATTCCTCGCTGCTCGTCGCAGCTCGAGGGAATATGCTGCTGGGGTCTCATCTGGCTGGAGCCGCCATCGAGAACTCGATGCTTGGGGCCACTCATGCTCTCGCAAATCCATTGACCGCTCATTTTGACGTGACGCATGGGCTCGCCATCGGGGTGATGTTGCCTCACGTCATGCGGTACAATTCATCCGTGGTGGGATCAAGCTACGGCCGGCTGGCCGCTGATGTGGGAATCTGTGATGTCGACGATCCCGAAGCGGGCGAGAAACTGGCAAATGCCGTCCGAAAACTTACCTCTGCCGCTGGTCTTCCTTCCACGCTACAAGCATGTCAGGTTGATCGGTCGATGCTGCCTGTCCTGGCTGAGGAAGCGGCAAAGCAATGGACCGGAACTTTTAATCCGCGTCCCGTCAACGCTGCCAGCTTACTGGCGCTTTACGAAGCTGCTTTCGAATAGAAGTCCGTCGAGCGAGTTCGCGGAGTGTCACAATGGAAAAATTCATGTTCACATTCGGTCCGCGAAGCCAATACCAGCAGGATCGCGTTGCCCAACCTCGATCAGGAGGAATTCGGCGAGCGTTTGTGCTCATCACTTTTGCCGCGCTCTCGCCCCTTCTGTGTGCTTCTTCATTCGCGGAAGAGAGTAAGGCGGCTCTTCCCAGCCAGACCAGTTGGGCTTCGTTCCGCCATGATCTCTTACAGTCGGGTGTGGCTACTTCGCCGTTGCCTGAGCAACTAGAGAAGCTCTGGGAAATCACGTTAGGGGACCAGATTCTCGCCACTGCAGCGATTGTTGGCGACTTTGTCTACGTTCCCTGCCTGTCGGGGGAACTGAGCTGTCTCGAAAAAGCGACTGGGAAGACTATCTGGTCCTACAAGTCAGTCGACAAGGTGGAGCCCAATTCTTTCGCGCCAGGCTTCAAATCCTCTCCCACCGTGACCTCGGATGCGATTTATCTCGGTGATGAAGACGGTGTCTTTCACGCGATCAACCGCGAGACGGGAGAAGGCTTGTGGAAGTATGAGACGGGGGGGGAAATCTACAGTTCCGCCGCTGTGATCGGCGATCGAATCCTTTTTGGATCCTATGACAACAGTCTCTATTGCCTCAATCGTGATGGGACACTGGCGTGGAGCTTTGCAACCCAGGGATACGTTCACTGTGCACCCGCTGTTGTCGAAGGGGTGACGTTCATTGCGGGGTGCGACGAGCATCTCCGGACGATCGAGATCGAGACAGGAAAGCAGCGAGCTGACCTGCGACTCGAGACCTACTTGATCGCGTCGCCTGCTGTGGTAGGGGACATCCTTTATGTCGGGACCTTCGCAAGCGAAGTGGTGGCAGTGGACTGGAAGAAGCAGGAGGTGATCTGGCGCTACCGACCTGGAAATGGAGATGCCCCGTTCCATTCCTCCGCAGCCGTCACTGAAAAGCTGGTTGTTGTCGGGGGACGCGACAAGCTCGTTCATGCCATCGATCGGATCACCGGTAAGAAGGCTTGGACATTCCCCACGCGGGCGAAAGTCGACAGTTCGCCGACCGTCGCTGGTGATCGCGTATTTATTGGATCCAATGACGGAAATCTCTACGAAATCAGTCTCCAGGATGGAACCGAGCGTTGGAAGTTCAATGCGGGTAAACCTATTTCTGCCGCTCCCGCAATCGGCGAGGGAGTGCTGGTGATTGGCAGTGAAAGCCGGGACGGCAAGGTCTACTGCTTCGGGAAGAAGTAGCCGTTTCCCGATGGTCGCGAATGAAAAGTTCGATGCATCACGTAGAAGACGATGTAAGGACTCGTCGGGAACCCTTGAGCAGAACGGGTGCCTATTCTCGACGGCTCCCGTTCCCAGTGATGACTCTCAGATGGGGAGACCCATGACTGTCGGTGGGCGCAGGAGACCTGACTGCCCCTTGCGCGTGCTTCCCCATTCCTGCGTCACTCTGGCGAATTGGCAGACAATAGCGGCAGAGTAACGTTGGGCGGATCACATATTTGTTTTGGCGTCACTGACTTCGCCGATGACAGAATTCAGTGCCCCGTTCAGGATGCCATCATGCTGATGGTCTTTGGAGTAAATCCGGAAGATACAGAAGCTGATTGGCAATGCGCGAAACAGGTCATCGTCTGAAAGCCCTTGTGGCGTTCCCACGGCAGGGTCCAGCAGGAAGTTTTGACCACTGGCGGGCAGGCGACTGCTCGGTCGGTGATAGTGCTTCGCAACGTCGATCTTCAGTTCGAGATCTTTCAACTCGCGGGGCAGGCGTTCCCGAACTCGCTTCAGGACGAGGTCTGGTTCTGAAAAGATGGTCGTTCGCTCGGCCGTTCCGGAGTGGAAATTGAGTGTCCTTTCACATGCCATTTTCCAGTGTACCTCTCGACAAATCACCTGTTGCCAGCGTCGGCCAAGGTCCTTCAATGTCGGGTCAGCGCTGTCAGCCCATCTCTGGACATCAACCATGAACGTGGATTCGGTGAAGCGACGGTACTCATTGAGCTTGTCGAGCGGATTGCCGTCAAACAGATGTGGCATCGATTCCGGAAACAGGTCTTCGAGCGCCAGATCGACGGCCCGGACTGTTCGATGGAAGTAGATTGTGCGGAACAGGTTCGCGCGTGTTTCAATGAAATTGATCAGTGTGGGCAGACCCCGAGCGTGAATCGTCAGGCCCGCTGATGTGAAGAATGTGTAGTGCAGGATGCGATTCAGATCGAAAGCCTTGGTGTTGTATCCAGACATGTACGCATCGCGCAGCACGAAGTCCATGTTGTCCACCGTGTAGATGCCGCTGAACAGAGACCGCAATTTGCGTAACCAGTCGGGATGTCCCTGTTCAGCCTCCATTCCTGGCTTCGGGCGACGGATCAGCCACGAGATCTGCTGGGGATCCAGTTCTTCCAGCGGCTGCAAGCGCCCGTTCGGATTACGGCGAATTCGGCGAAGGATATCAGCGAGCTCTTGCTCAATGACCGCGCTCCCGATGTCCTCATGCGTCACCCCGAACTGGTCCAGGTAGTGATCGTCGAAGAAGTGGCCGAAGGGGCCATGGCCAACGTCGTGCAGAAGAGCTGCCATCCGCAGCAGGCTCTCGACGTACGCCCTCGATGGAACATTGCGACAGGCCTCGCACAGCGACTCATACCAGTGATCGATGGCCACGGAAGCCAGATGCATCGCACCCAGGATGTGCTGAAATCGCATGTGTTCGGCGGAAGGAAAGACCCACCAGGCCGTCTGCAACTGGTGAATGTGCCTCATCCGTTGGACCCAGGGATGGTCAATCACATCCTGCTCTGCCGCCTCTCCCGGGGGTAGCCCGGCCCGTGCGATGAAGGGGATATAACCATGGACGGGGTCGTGAGAAAGACTCTCATTCAAAAAATCACGGACCATGAGGCAAACCTATTAGAGCCTTCGGAACGACAACAGTCGGACCATCTTAGCAAACTCGTTGTCGAATGGCTCGACGCCAGGACGGTTTGCGGTACCCGCGCCATCACTTGTTGAGTCGACACGAATAGTGACAAGCATTGAGCCAGAGAGTCTCGTCGAGAAGCATTGCTGCGATCAGAGCAGGCTAGTGCTCTGCGATTCGGCCCGAGACGTCATCTGTGGGTGTCGCATCGAGCGGGGCAACATTCACATGTGCTGCATCCGGCTGAGTCCACGCAATCTCGCATTTACGTAGCAGGGCCAGGAGCTGCTCGCGGGAATGGACATCGAGTTTCTTAAACACGCTGCCAAGTTGCGTGCGTACTGTGTGTGGGCTGCGAAAAAGCTGACGGCCAATCTCTTCGAAACTCGTCAGGCCACGACAGACCCAGCGAACGACTTCCAGCTCCGCGGGGCTGAGTACGCTGAGTCGATCATCGCCTACCGTTCTGACGGATTTTGCCGTGAATCGAACTGTTCGGCCGGATTGTCCTTCTTCTGCCTCTACGTCTCCTTTGTCCTCCAGAATGCTGGCATCCGGGGAGACGAAGTAGAGTTCCAGCCCACCCAACGTAACTCTGTCGCCTATGACCGCCCGTGTTTTCTCGTCCGGAATGAGGGGAACCCCGTTCAACTGAGTTCCTCCCGAAGAGTTCTGGTCTTGGATCCAAAGCCCGTCTTTGTCAGCGCCGACGAGAGCATGTTGGCGTGACACGTGGATAAAGGCGGCCGGTACTTGAATATCACAATTCGGAAGTCGCCCAATCACTTGGGAATGATTGAAGATTGGGGCTCGCCACTCCTGCGGAGAGACGTTTGTCATCAACAAAAATGCGACCGCAGATTGCACTCAAGATGTCCTGTAAGAACCAGCAATAACCAAGTCCGTCGGTCTAAGGGCAACGTCGAAAGGAAGTCCTCGTTGAGGATCCGATGCCAAAGCAATTCTCGGTCGGTGTGAAACGTCCACACCGCTGTTTTTCGTTGATTCAGGAATACCACCCAGCATCACGAATTGCCAGCTTTTTGTGCCTTTTTACCAAAGATACCAAGCCTTATTAGTCAAGACAAACACGCCAAGAATTGCGTTTGTAACAGAATGCGTCAGCACACATGCCCAAATATTCATTGTGCGTATGTAAATAAGATTTACCAATGATCCCCAGGCGAAAGCCGCGAACACCTCGGGGTGGACCGCGGCAAACATGAGTGAAACAACCAGAAAACTTGTGGTTGTGAATACCCCTTCGGGCACCTTTTCAAAGTCGTCTGAAATCAGATATCGAGATAGAAACCCTCGCCAGAAGATCTCTTCCACGAGTGGGACAACGATTACCAGTTCAAGCAGGCGGACTGCGGTGAAGGCGATTTGCAGAGGTGTCGGTGATCCGTCTGCAAACGGATTGAAGCCAGCTCTCGTTCCCTGTACCGAGATGATCGCATTGTGAATAGCTGGGACTGCGGATTGAGCGTATATCAGCCCTATCCAAATTCCGAATCCGACGATGCCCCCTGCGACAGCCAGTCCAAAACCCCGGGTCGAAAATTTGGGGTACGACTTTCTGAACAGGATGAGTGCCCCCGTTGCAAGTAATCCCTTCAACGTACAAATCAGCATGTAAGTAGCGGACTGAGAGTCCGAAGGTTCAAGCATGGCCGGAAGGAGGTAGAGGCAAAACGGTAGCACGTAAGAGATCGCGGCCATCGGCTTGTTTTTCCCAAGTGACAGTTATTGACTTACTGCATCAATCTTGTCTGCGGCCTTGTTGGGCAACCGTGATATTGCGCAAGCGAGACTTACACGACCGCGTCGCACAGGTACGGATTCGGCCTCATTCAAGTGAAGCGAGATGAAAGCATATCCGGTTTCCGGAGTGCAAAAAAGAAGGGAAGCCGCCCCAGTAAGAGCGGCTTCCCCGAATTTAGCAGTCGCCGACGGATGTCGTGACGACTTGGATCAAGCAGTCAGCGGCCAGCAATTAGCAAGCGGCTGCATTGCGTCGTCGGTAAGCCCGAACGCCCAGACCAAGACCACCCAAGGCCAGCAACGCGAAGGTTGATGGTTCTGGAACAGTCGTGAACACACCAGACGTTGCGAAGGTCACAAACTGTGGGAAATCGTTACCGGCTGGAATTGGCTGGTTAGCGAGCGTGAAGTTCAGGTAGAACTTGCCTTCGGTTGGGGCATTGACGCCCGAGGTGAAGGTGTGAGCGTCGCTAACCCATGCGACCGAGTTGTTACCTGAGCGGGTCAGGGTCGAGGTGCCCGTACCGGACAGCAGCAGCGTGCCAGTCTGGTTAGCGCCGGAATAGATGTTGAACGTGTGGTTCAATTCCAGTTCAGGACCGGCGGTTGATGGACCAGTAGGGGTGCTGAAGAAGGACAGGTAGCCCTTGGTGAATCCCTGAAGACCAGCAAAGTCTGAGTTCGACAGGTTCAGGCGAACATCGTAAACGGTGTACCAGTTGGCTGGAGTGCCAACCAGGAAACCGCTCGAGTTTACTTGAGTCTGGGAGACGACGTCATAGAAAACGTCAGCCGAAGCTGGAGCTGCAACGCCAAACGATGCAGCGGCGACGACGAGACCCAAAGCCAATTTGCGGACGCTGTTTGCGAACAACATAGATCTTAACCTTCTGTAGATTGAAACTCTTTTTGGAAAGTCCATACCCGGGACTGCACAGTGCGCCCGAAAGTACAAACTTAGCCCATGAATCCGAAGAAATTTGGGGTAAACCCCATCAACTCAACACAATTAAACTGAGAAATTGTGAGGAAGTTGCCTCGGAGGGCGAAAGAGTCCTGAAGAAGGTGCGTCAGGAATTTGCAGAAACTCCCCCCTCCGCCAGTGCAGAAGCAGAACGGGCTCGGGAAGCGCTGAACGCAGTGTTAACAGAGCGGCGTAGACAGGAGGAACGCTGCCGCCAGACGTCGAAGTCGATGAAGAGGATGTTCCGCCAGATCCCTGGAATGTACCTGGGGCGAGAATCAGTTCAGACTCAGGTGGAACCTCTTCATGACCGTGCTCGATTGATTCTGCAACGGGGGAATTGGCCTGAGCACTGACGACAATGTTGACC
>NZ_DASWWZ010000719.1:0-9468 GCF_036405755.1 Schlesneria sp. | reverse complement strand
GAAGCGGCGAACAAATCCATCGCCAAGTTAATGTCCGATGCTCAGTCGTTTCAGAAGCTGCTTGAGAAGACGATGAATGACATCGATGCGTTCCACCGAGTGACGGTCGGAACAACTCCTCGATCAATCGTCGCACATTTCCATCGAGCGCATAAAGACTTTGACACCGTCCGAGATGCGATACGCCACATGAAGAGCCATTGGGAAGCGGCGTTGAAGAGGCAGGCAAACAGTCAAGTTAGGGAGAACTGAGAAATGACACTCGATAATCTGAAGGTCGGTGGTACGGTATCGAATGATGAGTCGATGGTTGTTCCATCTGCGAACGAGGGGAAGCAAACGCCAACGGAACCGCTCACGGTCTGCTCACCAGCTACCACTTACGCACGAGACAGGTCCCAGTCGATCGACTGGTACAGCGAAGGCGAAGAGCGGACGATCGAGGTTGGTGATGTCAAAGTCACGGTCCGATTCGTTGGTCGGCGAGGTCGTCGGGGTCGCATCGCTTTGGTGGCGCCTGCCGGGGCGGCGTTTCGGAGCGGACACCTCTAGACGGCATGATCGACTGAGAATCGTCACCCATCAGGCCAGTCTGTAAGGCGGTGAAGGGAAAATGATCCAACTTCTTCAATGATGCGTTGTCGTATGTGCGACTTCTTGCGAGAATTGATGGTGGAGTGAATGATGAAAACTACCGTTGAGTTTATGGAACGCGAAAAGGTTGAGGAAGCCGCTCTCGCACTTCTCAATAGGCACGATCTGCTGGGAAATGCCGCTGTAAACCCAGTCGCTGTCGCTTCTGCTGAGGGAATCGAGGTTTTTTCCATTCAACTGTCTGACGATTCTGTGTGCGGAATCTTGCGCAAAGAGCGGGATCAGTACTGTATTTACGTCAATGCGGACCACCATCCACATCGAATGCGGTACACGATTGCACATGAAATTGGCCACTATGTCCTCCACCGCGACATTGTGGAGACGTTCGTTGACAAGGAAATCAACCTTTATCGAAAACCGCAGTCGTTGGAGTCTGCACGAGACCGTCAATCCGCGATGATGGAAGTGCAAGCCAATATGTTTGCTGCCGCACTCTTGATGCCTGGTCCATCTGTGCGAAAGCAATACGCGCACACGAAGGACATTCAGGCTCTCGCTAAAATGTTTGGCGTTTCGCGCGAAGCGATGGGGCACCGTATATCGAATCTTGGCCTTCAATGATGGTTGACAGCGAAAATCAAGGCGATGATGCCAAGTTCGCAGAAGACCTGCTCCAGTTGGGAACGAACCGGCATAGATTGTCTGCCGACGACCTCAATGAGTCTTCTCAATTTGGAAGCCTCTCCGTTTCCGCAAAAGTTGAGAATTATGCGAGAAGGCTGCAAAAGCAGATCGAGGGCGAGCGTGACAGGCTCCTCGATGACAAGCGAATTGCAGATGCAGAATGCGATCGACTCCGTTCTCGGGAAAGGGAACTGATATCCCTAAAATCGTGCTTGATACGTGATCGATGGGAAACGTTGGTTTCGGTTTGCGCGATGGCTTTGGCGGGTGCGTTAACTTCGGACGTAAACGGGAAACCATTTGGGTTTGCCTTAATTGTGATCGCCACAGCATGGCAAGCTGGCAAAGTTCTCTGGGTCACGGTGGTCGACTGGAAATATCCGGAACGTTGAATCGGTCCCAGTCGTCTTCGAATCGAGAATGACTAAAACTAAGTCTTTTGAAAGCGCAATCCTTCACCCTCAAAGGCTGCATGCCACCCTGTTTTTATCTTCGCGATTATTGCTCTTCAACAACGTCCTTTCTCCGTGTTTAGTATGTCACGCCGACTGCGAGCAAGTTAATATATAACTCGAAACCATAGTGTCAGGCGTTTTCTGGTTTCGCCTGGCCGCCGCCTTGGATTCCAGGGCCGCACTCCGCATCTCGGAGCCACCAGCACTCACTCAGTGCGAAAGGCTCCGCCATGCTTGTCGAAATGTGGCCCATCAGTCGGCCGAAACCGTATCCCGGCAATCCACGGCTTAATGATGACGCCGTCGAACAGGTCGCCAAATCGATTGTCACCTTCGGTTGGCGGCAACCGATCGTTGTCGATGGTGACGACACGATCATCGTCGGTCACACACGATTGAAGGCAGCACTCCACCTCGGGCTAACGGAAGTCCCCGTCCATGTTGCTCGAGATCTCACGCCCGATCAGGTGCGGGCCTACAGGCTGGCCGACAACAAGCTGGCCGAACTGGCCGAGTGGAACATGGAGCTACTGCCGATTGAGCTAGGGCAGTTGCAGGAAGCTGACTTCGACCTAGGACTAATTGGGTTCGATCAGGACGAACTGCAGAAGTTGCTGAGCCCCGAAGGCAAGGAAGGATTGTGCGATCCCGACGATGTCCCAGAACCACCGGACGAACCCGTGACGCAACCGGGTGACCTGTGGATCCTTGGCGATCATCGACTGCTGTGTGGTGACAGTACCAAGCCCGAGCACTTGGATCGGCTGCTTGCAGAACAGACGGTGCACTTGGTGAACATGGATCCGCCCTACGGCGTTCGCGTCGAGCCGCGCTCGAACAATGCGATTGCTGCCGGACTTTCTTCATTTGCTGGCACTACACATCACCAGTCGATGGATGTGGCACGGCATCCTGAGAAGGCGAAGCCCACGCAGAAGAAGATGCGTGCGAAGGATCGGCCCCTGGCGAATGACTTTGTTTCCGACGAAGAGTTTGACCGACTGTTGGATGCCTGGTTTGGGAATGCATCCCGCGTACTGGAGCCCGGTCGAGGTTTCTATATCTGGGGTGGATATGCCAACTTGGCGAACTATCCGCCGTTCCTTAAGAAGCATGGGCTGTACTTCAGTCAGGGAATCGTGTGGGACAAATTGCATCCCGTGCTGACGCGCAAAGACTACATGGGCGCTTTTGAAATCTGCTTCTATGGGTGGAAAGAAGGGGCCGCACACCAGTTCTACGGGCCGAGTAATGTAACCGACTTGTGGCACGTCAAAAAGATCCCGCCCCAGCGGATGGAACATTTGACCGCCAAACCTGCAGAACTCGCGGTGCGGGCAATGCAGTACTCGACTGTTGTGGGGGAGAACGTGCTGGACCTCTTCGGCGGGTCGGGTTCGACGCTCATTGGAGCCCAGAGGACGGGACGTAAGGCGTTCCTGATGGAACTGGATCAGGCCTACTGCGACGTGATCGTCGATCGCTTCCAGCGATTCAGTGGCCAGGCAGCGGTGCTGGAGCGGACGGGAGAATCGCCCATTCCGATGAAAGCCCGAGAGGAGGGGATGCTATGAGCGTTCCTTTCGGACCGTTACCGCAGGCTCCATTCCCCGACAGATCCTATTCGTTGATCTACCTCGCGAGTCCCTATTCCCACCGCGACGCCGCAGTTCGTGAGCAGAGGTATCGCGATGCGTGCCGCGCTACGGTGAACCTGTTCCGTCGGGGTCAGAACGTGTTCTCCCCGATCGTGCATGGGCACCCGCTTGTCGCACACGGGCTACCGACAGACTGGTCATTCTGGGAGGCCTTCGATCGGGAGCAGATCGCGCGGTGCGATGCGGTCTTCGTGCTGCCCCTCACTGGCTGGAAGGAATCCAGCGGCGTGATCGCCGAAATCGAGATCGCCAGCGAGTTAGAGAAAGATGTGTGGTTTGTCGATCTCTCAGGAACGCCGATGTTAGCGCACGAGGCGTCGGAGGGACGATCTTGAAGAACCGATCGACCAACGAGAAAACGCCCGAACGTCGCGAACGTTGGGCGTCACGGGGCGTTTCCCGTTTAGTAGGGCAGGGTATCGAGGCGGGTTTCCGCGTCGGTCGTTTGAGGATCAAGACAATCCGCGACTGCGAGGAGCGTTTGCAGCAGGTCGTTGGCGTCAAAATCCTTCGACCGCCGACCCCGTTCCAAAGCCTCTTCCAGTCGCAGGGCGACAACTCGCAGGGCGTCGGCAACGTTGTGTTCGGGACTCGTCATGGTGGTCTCTCCTTTCGTAGGGGTTCAGGAGGTCGTCTTGCCGTTGAGGGCGAAGTGCCCCCGTTCCGTCTTTACGAAGCGGGATTCCTCCCCCTTAGTCGTGATTTCTCGCAGGATCGCGGCGTAGAGCGTCGCGTGGGGCGTCTTGCCCCCGGGGCTTTGCCAGTAACCTTTCGCCGCCATCGCGTCGATCATCCCCTTCGAAGTCAGGGGGTCAGTCGATTCCCCCAAAACCTTCGCAGCAGCGTCGAGGGCGCTCATCTTGCCGCTGGCGGGAGTTTTTGGTTTTTCGGCCTTGGGCTTCGTCGTCTTTGCAGGTGTCTTGGTGGCCGGGGTTGCTTCGGCAGCGGCGCTCGCTTCGGCTTCGCGCTTCCCGATCTCCATCCATTCGTCGTACTCGGCCTTGGTCAGCTTTCGAGAAAGGTCATCAAGGTAGAACCGGTCGGTGGTCTTCGATCGTTCCGCCTTCCCCGTTGTGGCGTTAAAGGTGATCGAAATTCCCTCGAAAGAGATCCCGAGGTCGCCTTCGTCCTTCAATCGGGCGTTGGTCACCTCGAGCAACTCGGCATGTTTGGTCTCGTAGATCTCGCCTTTCGCCACCTTGGCGATCGTGGCTTCGGTTCCGGCCTTCGATTTAGTTTTCGTAGCGGGTTTCTTCGACATGGTTCTCGTTCCTCGTTCATGTGCGTAATGGTGTGGCTGCCATCGTCAGGCCCGGCTTACCACAGCCGGGCGACGCGTTGGTACGCGTTTCGGCGTTCACCCGTAGATGTGTTCCACCAATCCGGCGGTCAGGAAATCCAGAATCTGCTGGGCCTTCGCGGTGGTGGGTTCGACATCCCAGCCCCGGTCGAAGTTGCAGACCGTCTTGCCATCCGAAAGCTGGGCGATCCAGATCTTGCTGATTCGGCTGTCGGCCAATTCGAAGTCGGTCTGTTCGGCGTGTTCGGGGAAGACCAGGGCGTCGAAGCGGTGACCATCGATCGTGCCTCGCACCCAGGTTCCCGTTCCCGCTGCCTGTCGCGTGACCTTCGTGATCTTCAGGTCGTCGCCAAGTTCGTCGTGCGTTTCTGTCGTCATCGTTGGGCTCCCGTTGGTGTGTGAATTCCGTTTGGCGGGCACACAGTTACCTCGGGTCGAAAACGACATCCACTCAATTCCGCAGCAATTTGATGACATTTGGAAAGGTTTCCCGAAATGGCCGAAACCGCTGGAAAACAGGCTCTCAGCCCGATGGCGATGCCGATTGGGGACGTCGCGAAGCTGCTCTCAAAGGTGAGCGGAAAGGGGGTTGATTCCGAGATGTTGGAAGAGGATGTGGCCGAAGGAGCCCCGACCAATCCGGATGGCACCATCAATCTCGTGAACTACGCCGCGTGGCTCGTGAAGGAGATGGCGAAGCGTGCCAATTGATCCGCGCAAGCTGGGACCCACGCAGATGTGTCGATTGCTGAACTCCACCCCGCTGGGTGAAGTGATCAGCGAACGTCAATTGCATCGGCACCGGACCCGCGCGGGCTATCGCATCGGTGACGGCAAGCACGTTGATCTCTATCGATACGTCGGCTGGATGGTGACGCAGCGCCACGCCCAACCCACGGAGGGGGCAGGGCTATCCGGTTACGACGCGATGAAGGAACAAGCCCGCGTCCGCAACGCGCTCCTGTCGCAATCAGGACGCGATATCGGCGAACTCCCCGCCGTTGTGGACCCGGAACGGAAGGCTCAGGCCGCTGCCAGTTTTCGCTTCTTCTGCGAGACCTATTTCCCGCAGACGTTTCACCTGGCTTGGTCTCCCGATCATCTGAAGGTCATTGCCAAGATCGAGCAGGCGGTAATTCATGGTGGCCTGTTCGCGCTGGCGATGCCGCGTGGCTCCGGCAAGACGACACTGGCGGAATGTGCCTGCCTGTGGGCGATCCTGTTTGGTTATCGCGAATTCGTCGCCCTGATCGGGGCCAGTGAGGCCCACGCGGAAGAAATGCTCGATTCCATCAAGATGGAACTGGAAGGGAACGAGCTGTTACTCGAAGACTTCCCGGAAGCGGTCTTTCCGATCCAGGCCCTGGAAGGAATTGCGAACCGTTGCGCGGGACAACTCCACGAAGGCGAACGGACGCACATCGTTTGGACAGCCAAAGAGATCGTCCTGCCTACAATCAAAAACTCAGCCGCCAGTGGGGCGATCATCAAAGTCGCTGGGATCACCGGTCGAATTCGCGGCATGAAGTACAAACGGGCCGATGGGAAGCCTGCACGTCCGTCCCTCGTGGTACTCGACGATCCGCAAACGGATGAATCGGCTCGCTCGCCGTCCCAGTGTGCTGAACGAGAGCGGATCCTGGCGGGAGCCGTGCTCGGTTTGGCGGGTCCTGGCCGCAAGATCTCGGGAATCATGCCCTGTACGGTCATTCGTCCCGACGATATGGCCGATCGGATGTTGAGTCGTGACCATCACCCCCAGTGGCAGGGGGATCGAACGAAGATGGTCTACGCATTCCCGACGAACGAAAAGCTGTGGCAGGAGTATGCCGAGATCCGGTCCGAGAGCCTGCGGAACGAACGGGGGCTGGAGGACGCGACCGACTTCTACGATGCCCATCGCAGCGAGATGGATGCCGGGGCCCAAGTGGCCTGGCCGGAACGGTATAATCCGGACGAACGATCGGCCATTCAGCACGCGATGAACCTGAAGTTGCAGAATGAGGCCGCATTCTGGGCCGAATACCAGAACGAACCCGTCGCCGAGCGCGGAATTGGCGTCGAGCTGCTGACCGCTGACCAGATCTGCAACAAAATCAATCGGCTCGCGCGGGGAACGGTTCCCTCTGATGCGACGCATCTCACCGCCTTCATCGACGTGCATCAGAATCTTCTCTTCTGGATGGTCTGCGCGTGGGAGGAGGGGTTCACCGGTTCCATCATCGACTATGGTGCGTATCCCGATCCGCAGCGGCCTTACTTCACGCTCCGGGATGCGACGCGCACCCTCTCGACGATGGCCCCCGGTTCGGGATTGGAAGGGGCGATCTACGGCGGCCTGACCGCGTTAACTGAGCAACTCTTCAGTCGAGCCTGGACCCGGGAAAACTCGACGCCGTTGTTCATCGAAAGATGCCTGATCGACGCCAACTGGGGACAATCGACGGAAGTCATTTATCGATTCTGTCGTCACTGTGCCCATCCCACGATTGTCGCTCCAAGCCACGGCCGCTACGTGGGGGCCTCGAGCAAACCGTTCAGCGAATACGAACGCCGCAGTGGTGAGCAGGTCGGCTGGAACTGGCGCATTCCCGCTGCGAACCCGGATCGCCCCGTGAGGCACGTGATCTTCGACACCAACTTCTGGAAATCCTTCGTCCAGGCGCGACTAATGGTCGCGATGGGCGACCAAAGTTGTCTGTCGCTGTTCGGTGATGATCCTTCGAAACACCGTCTGCTCTCGGATCATCTCACGGGTGAGTACAAAGTCCAAACCATCGGGCGGGGGCGAACGGTCGACGAATGGAAAGCCCGGCCCGAGCAACCCGATAACCATTGGCTCGATTGCCTGGTCGGTGCGACCGTCGCGGCGTCGATGCTTGGCGTTAGTCTTCTCGGCGAAAAGCCCGCCGGTCGCAGGACATTCTCGATACCGGTGAGCTTTTCTCAGATGCAACGAGATCGCTGGAAAAGCTCGGGCAGGGACGGGCCGCTGATGCGGTGAAAATCGCCGAGGGTGTGGGCGTGTACGTGAAGGATGGTTTGATCCCCCCCCGGCTTCACTCGAAATCCGGTTGGCTGAGCGTGGAGCAGGTACGCTCAGTTTCGTGTTTGACACGCGATGCAGATTGCAGATTTCACAAGCTCTGTCTCCCTTCTATCATCGCTTCGGCTTAAATCACATGGCCGTAAAACTTTAATGCCTTCCATGCTCTTTTTTGAATCAGTGAATTGCAGTCATAAAGGGAAACTGGCACTCTGCTGCCGCATTCGCGACGGGAAGAAGGAAGATTCGTCGAATTCGGCTGGGTTGAGCATACCATGAGACTGAAGTAATTTTGCAAAAATGCGATACAAGGCCGACATCACCGCAGGAGCATTGAAGCTGCCCGAAAGCAGACTCATTGCCGATTTGCTGCTGCGCCAAGTCGATGCCGAAGGCTGGAAGGACGCCATCGTGACGAAGAACGTCCTCCAGGTTCGCAACCCCGCCACAGCACGTCGCCTGACCACCTTGATTCGCAGTCGGCTGGAAACGATGGGGCCTGAATTATGGAAGCTCGTCCGTGACGGCAAAGGCACAGTCGCCGCTCATGCCGTCCTTGCCGCCGCCGTGAAGCACAGCGCCTTGCTCGGTGACTTCCTGGAGATCGTGGTCGCTGAACAGTACCGGCTATTCAGCCCGGCATTGTCGCCAAAACTGTTCGCTGATTACCTCGAAGGCTGTAGGGAGCGTGATCCCGAAATGCCGCAGTGGAACGAGACGACACGCAGGCGGCTCCGTTCGTCCGTGTTTCAGATGCTTGCCCAGGCGGGTTACATCGAGAACACACGCAGCCTCAAGCTGCAAACGGTCCACGTTGCCGATCAGGTGCTTCGTTACTTGAAGGCCAACAAAGAAGATTATGTCCTGCGTTGCATCCAGGTGGCCCCATGAGCGATCCCCTCAATGAACGACTCAACAAGATTCTGCCCAGGGTCATCTCCGATGAGTTCCTGAGCGGAAGTGGCATCGGCAACGAGATCGCTTTCTACATCTTCGACTACCCACCCGAAGATGAACTGCGAGTGCGGGATTATCTGCGCACGTTGCTCGACCACATTCCGAAACAAAAGCACGGCCTGCGAGTCAAACATATCGACCTGTTCGACTTTGTGATGGATTACCTCAAGAGCCGCAAGCTGCTCGACAAGGCGATTCAGATGCAGCGTGATAAAGGAGACGAGGCGTTGAGGAAGGCCCTCGCTGGCCCGCTTCACGAATCAAAACTCAGCGCTGTGTTCGCCGAGGTCGCCAAACCAGAACAGCACGATCTGGTGATCGTGTCCGGCGTCGGCAGCGTTTGGCCGCTGCTCCGTTCACACACGCTGCTGAATAACCTTCAGCCGGTCATGGGGAAGACACCACTCGTGATGTTCTACCCAGGTCGATACGACGGGCAGTCGCTTCGGCTGTTCGGCAAAATCAAAAGCAACAACTACTACCGGGCCTTCAAGCTGGTTCCGCAGTAATCCATCGTCAGGGCGATCCCACAATGCTCATCAAGAACCTGTTTGAACGTGACATCTTCCGGCCCATCAACGGCGTCGTGAAGGCTGACCAACTTGATGACTCCTCCGTTTGGCAGGAGTTGGATGAGTTTGTCATCACACGAGAACTGGACAAGCATTTCCGAAAGTTCATCTCGTGGTATCTCGATGCCGTGGACCAGGGAAAGAATCCCGATCCCACTGGCAAAATGGGTATTTGGATTTCTGGTTTCTTTGGCTCCGG
>NZ_DASWWZ010000718.1:0-4129 GCF_036405755.1 Schlesneria sp. | reverse complement strand
CCTGGCAGGTGGATCAGCCGCAGCCTCACTCGCGGAGCTGGGTTATAACGTCCTGTCATTCTGCATTCAGGATTCTCCCCGCAGGGCACACAGTATTGCCGCCCAAGGGGGGATCAATGCCGCCAAGAACTATCAGAACGATGGCGATTCCATCTGGCGACTGTTCTACGACACCGTTAAAGGTGGCGAATGGCGCGCCCGTGAGTCGAACGTCTATCGATTGGCAACACTGAGCACTTCGATTATCGATCAGTGTGTGGCCCAGGGGGTCCCCTTCGCTCGCGAGTACGGCGGTACTCTGGCAAACCGTTCATTCGGCGGTGCCCAGGTCTCTCGAACGTTCTACTGTGGGGGCCAGACGGGTCAGCAGCTACTGCTGGGTGCCTACCAGGCAATGATGCGACAAGTGAACGGGGGAGGCGTCAAGCTGTTCACGCGGCGAGAAATGCTCGATCTGGTCGTCGTCGACGGAGTTGCCCGCGGAATCGTGACGCGAGACCTGGTGACAGGAAAATTCGAGACATTCGCCAGTGACGCTGTCGTGCTGTGCACCGGCGGATACGGCAATGCCTACTATCTCTCGACGAATGCCAAAGCCTGTAACGTCACTGCGGCCTGGCGGTGCCATAAACGGGGAGCTTATTTCGCAAACCCCTGCTACACACAGATTCATCCGACGTGCATCCCCGTCAGTGGCGGACATCAGTCCAAGCTGACCCTGATGAGCGAAAGTTTGCGAAACGACGGTCGCGTCTGGGTTCCCAAAAATAAAGACGACGTCCGTTCGCCTGATCAGATTCCAGACGCGGATCGCGATTACTATCTTGAGCGACGTTATCCCTCTTACGGCAACCTGGCCCCGCGCGACGTCTCTTCGAGGGCGGCAAAAGAACGCTGCGACGCCGGGTATGGCGTTGGTCCGTCCAAGATGTCCGTCTACCTTGATTTCTCGCGAGCGATCAAAGAAGACGGAGAATCCGTCATCCGCGAAAAGTATGGAAACCTCTTCCATATGTACGAGCGGATCACGGGCGAAAACCCCTATAAGGTCCCCATGCGGATCTACCCCGCAGTGCACTACACGATGGGCGGACTGTGGGTCGACTATAACCTGCAGAGCAACCTTCCCGGTCTGTACGTCCTGGGCGAGGCCAATTTCTCTGACCACGGGGCGAACCGCCTCGGTGCCAGTGCGCTGATGCAGGGATTGGCTGACGGCTACTTCGTGATTCCCTACACCGTCGGAGATCACATTGCCACCCGTAAGGTGAAGCCTGTCACAACTGATCGCCCCGAATTCCAGGCGGCACTCGAAGGGGCAAAGTCCCGAGTCGAGTCCATCCTCAAAGTCAACGGCACCCATAGCACCGAGTACTTCCATCGAGCCCTCGGAAAGATCATGTGGGACTATGTCGGTATGGCCCGCAACGAGAAAGGTCTGTTGAAGGCCATCGATTTGATTAGTGAACTTCGTGAGCAGTTCTGGCAGGACGTCAAGGTGCTCGGCAGCGGCGAAACCTTGAACCAGAATCTGGAACACGCCGGTCGCGTCGCTGACTTCCTGGAGTTTTCTGAACTCCTGGCCCGCGATGCCCTGCACCGAGATGAATCCTGCGGAGGCCACTTCCGGGAAGAACATCAGACAGAGGAAGGCGAGTGCGCACGCAACGATGACGAATTCAGTTTTGTATCGGCCTGGGAGTTCCAGAATGTCGGCACAGAATCAATTCTCCATAAAGAACCCCTGACCTTCGTGGATGCTCCGTTTGGCGTCCGAAGTTACAAATGATTTCGAGGTTGGTCGAAGAGACGCACAAAACCGCTCGCACTTGAAATCTCTCAATCCGTCTGCGCGGAGTATCAAAACATCATGAGCCACGCTGCTTCCAAGAACCTGAGCCTCACACTGAAGATCTGGCGACAAGCCGGTCCGAAGCAGCCAGGTAGCCTGAAGACTTACAACGTCAGCGGCATTTCGACTGACATGTCATTCCTGGAAATGCTCGACGTCCTGAACGAGCAGTTGATCGCCAAGGGTGAAGAACCTGTGGCGTTCGATCACGACTGCCGCGAAGGGATCTGCGGTGCCTGTGGTGTTGTCATTAATGGACAGGCACATGGACCTGATAGTGGCACCACCACGTGTCAGTTGCACATGCGCCGCTTCCAGGATGGAGACACGATTGTCATCGAACCCTGGCTGGCCAAGGCCTTCCCGATTGTCCGCGACCTGGTCGTAGACCGCTCTGCGTTCGATCGGGTCATTCAGGCTGGCGGTTACGTTTCCGTCAATACCGGGAATGCCCCCGAAGCCAATACGACGCTGGTCCCTCACCACGTACAGCAGGCAGCCATGGGTGCTGCGGCATGCATCGGGTGCGGGGCGTGCGTCGCATCCTGTAAGAACGCCTCGGCAATGCTCTTCGTTTCCGCGAAAGTCTCACACCTTGCCAATGTGCCTCAGGGACAAGGCGAACGCAGCAAACGCGTCTTGAAGATGGTCGCAGCAATGGACGCCGAGCAATTCGGAAACTGCACGAACACGGCCGAGTGCGAAGCCGCCTGTCCCGCCGGAATCACGTTGTCCAACATTGCTCAACTGAACCGTGAGTACATGAAGGCCGTGATGTGCTCTAAGGAATAAAAACCACATTCGGAGCGCAAACTTCGGGGATGACCAGCATCGGCAGTTCGGTTCGTCTCAGTACGAGCCGGGTCTTTCCGAGCCCTCCCTGAAAAGTCGAGCGCCAAGTCCATGCACAGCAGGTCATCTCTCCCCTCGATACATGCGGATTCTCACAGGGCTTCCATTGCTCATCGGCGATACTACTGGAATAATTTCTGACACTCGCTACCGCCCCCTTTCCTTGCCCAGATGAATCATGGAATGTGGCGTCGTAGCGAGTTTATCTTTTAGACAATCCGAAGACTTCTTCTGAGAGAAGAAACGCTCATGGCTGCTTCGAACTCAATTCTCGCGGACAAACTGCACGAGTATCCCCGGCACGACGTGATCGACGGAACCAGCAACGGTATTGCGTCGGTTCTGGACGACTGCCTCAACCAGCACGGCGGTGTACTGCAGTTGCTTCACCGCTACGCCGGTCGGACATTCTGTACTCCGGGCAAGCGACTTCGCCTGGACGCCAAGTCCTACTACCCAGACTACATGGGTGGTACGGGTCTGGATGAAATCTGGATGTGCTGCACTGTTCCGATCAAGACCGGTGTCATCGACACAAGAACGAATAAGGCTCCGTTCCGCGAAGGGGAAGCCCAGGTCCTGACCGCCAGCGGACAGGTCGTCGCACTCCAGGACCTGATCGCGGCCAATCCTTCATCGGTCATCGGTGACAAGGTATCGGCGTTCGCGAAAGAAATGTTCGGCTACGCGACGTGGCCCATCGTCTCGAAGAAGTTTGACAATTTGAATCCCATTCCCGATCACCTGCACTGGGCGAAGTGGGAAGTCTATGACATTAACTCGTTCGACAACCCTGGAGTGAACCCTTCGCACTATCACACGACCGCGATGGGATTGTACCCCTTCGTGACGAAAGATCAGTTCCTTGCCTGCATGAAGCGTTTCGGCAAGGACGAATACAACGGAGTTCGCCATCTGGCACCACACGTCATGATGCGACTTGATCACGGCTTCGTGATGCCGAACGGGGTATTGCACTCACCCACGAATCTGTGCACCCACGAGTTGCACGTGACCATGGACGAGCATTTCCTCGCAGAGGATCTGACTCTCGACGGCCGAATCGGGGCGAAAGACGCGTTCTACGCGTGCCGCGAAGAAGATTATCCGGCCGCACGCCACGAAGACTGGGAATATCTGGTTGAGAAGTTTGACTTCGCCGCGAACCAGGACCCGGACTTTGTACTGAAGAATTCCCGTCCGGCAATCACCTCGGATGAGTTCTCTGCTGATGGCGTCGATGCCAAGTGGATCGTGTACGGCAATTTCCTGGGCGACCAGAAGTGCTCGATCCTCCGCATGACTGTTCAGCCCGGAGCGAAAACGAAGTTCCGCCCCGAGTCTCCTGCACTGTTCCACACGAATGGCGGAAGTGGACGAATTGGAAAGCTCAACATCCGCTATCACCAGGATATGATTCTGGGC
>NZ_DASWWZ010000717.1:0-2497 GCF_036405755.1 Schlesneria sp. | reverse complement strand
CATCGGCTGCGCCGTCCGGAATCACCAAAGCAAATTTCATAGCGATACTTTCAAACGTCAAAGACGACTTTATCAGCGGCGAAGACAGGTCCTTCGACACAGACCCGACGATAATCCCAGGTGCCGTCATCTTGCGTGATGCGTGTGACACAACTGAAGCAGGCACCGAATCCACAGGCCATGGGTGTTTCCAGTGAAAGCCAACCGGGGATCGAAGTCTCTTTCAGCAATTTTGCCACCGCGTGCATCATTGGTTCCGGACCACAACTGTAAACGACTGTCGGCGTCGTAGCTGCGGTCAGAAGAGGTTTCACCAGATCGGTCACAAATCCGCGATGACCGGCCGAACCATCGTCCGTCGCAATCTGAACATCGATCCCTTCGTCCTGAAAATCCTTCACGCCAGCCAGGTACTCCACACTTCGTACACCATAGCACAGCGTAATTCTGGAAGGGACCTTGGTTACTGCTCTGTGAGGACTGCCGTAAGCTCTTCGTTTCAACGCTTCGCGGACGACAGCCAGAAACGGGGTTTGCCCAATCCCACCGGCGGCGATGATGAGGTGGTCTGCGGTGGGCACGGGAAAGCCATTCCCCAGCGGTCCCCACACTTCCACGCGTTCACCGACTTTCATCGACTCCAGCAGCGTTGTCATCTTTCCGACCACGACATAGCCGAAATCGACTCCTTCGGGCTGACCGGAGGCATCTGAATACACGTCGTACAGAGCGAACGGACGGGCCAGCAACGGATCGCTGCGATCGGCCAACCGAATCATCAGAAACTGTCCCGGGACAATCTGACGTGCCAGGCTTGGGCATCCTAATCGCATTCGCCATGTGTTCCGCGCCATCCGTTCATGCTCGACAATCGTCGCAAACTTCTGAACTGCTGTCGGGACAAGGCCAGGAAGATCCAACGGATTTTCAGTCATATCTCTACCGGTTAGGCCTTACTGCGTACGAATTCTCTGGTTGTGGGGCAACGTGGGTGACTTGACCAGCCAACTTCAGCGTCGCGGTCGTTTGTTCCTGGAACCGCCGCGGTTCGCGGTGGGAATCCTCGAGCTTGGCTTGCGGCGAGGCTTTCCAACCCCTTTGATCCGCTTCCGCTGAGGATTAACAACTTCCTGCTTGCGCCAGGAGGGACGGCGGGACGGATCGCTCGCGGCGTACTGCTTCAGTACCCGCACTTCTGAAGGTGAAAGCGGACGATATGCCGCAGTTTCCAGTTCCCCCAGTTTCATTGGACCAAACGCCGTTCGCCGCAGTTTCAGCACCTTGTGCCCCACTCGCGCGAACAAGCGACGAACTTCCCGGTTCTGACCTTCCGTCAGAACGACCTCCACCAAAGTGCTCTTGCCGTTCGTCTTGATCCGGCGAACGTCCCGCATCCGGAACTTTCCCTCTGTGAAGTGCAGTCCCTGACGTAGTTGCTTGAAAGTGTCGTCCGTTGGGATTCCCGCAATGATACAGCGATAGACACGCTCGACCTGAAAGCGGGGATGAGCCAGAGCATGTGCCAGTTCGCCGTCGTTTGTGACGATCAGCAGACCTTCCGACGACTCGTCCAGCCGACCGACCGAGAACAGGCGGCCCAGCCACGGCGGAAGGAGATCGACGACGCGAGGACGCCCCTGCGGATCGGCATTAGAGCAGACGACCCCCACAGGCTTGTTAACGAGGAAGTACTGTTTCTTCTGGAATTTGATCCGCTCGCCATCCACACAGACCTTCTGAGCCTGGGGATCGACCTTCATTCCCAGTTCGGTGACGGTCATGCCATCAACGGTCACGCGACCGTCGCGAATGTATTCTTCGCAATGACGTCGCGAGGCGATTCCCGCCGAAGCCAGCACTTTTTGCAGGCGTTCCAGCGTTGAATCGTCGTCGTCGAAATGGCTGTCTTCAGAATCAGAACGGGAGGGCGGGAGCGGCATGAATCGGATTTCACATCAGTAAAGTCGTGGCAGTCTTACTTCTATAGCTTATCGTGATTGATCTCACCGAGGAAGGATGTTCCCGCGAACTTGCCGACGAACGACCGTAATCAACTGGGATTCTCGAAACCGGGCGCTGCATTAGTCGAGTTTTCCGTCTAAACTCTCCCGATTATTTTGCATACCAGAGAGGATCCAAGGATATGGCTGATCGCAATTTAGAAACTGACAATCCCCTGCTGGCCACCACGGGATTACCTGATTTTGCTGCCATTCGCCCAGAGCATATCGTTCCCGCCGTCAAGCAGATTGTAAGTCACGCCACCCAAAGACTGGCGGACATCGAGCAGCACCTGGCCCCCACCTGGGAAGGTTCGCTCGGTCAGCTGGAGAAATTAGACCCTCCTTTCGAATACGGCTGGAAGCCCGTCGGTCATCTGTTCGGCGTACTGAATTCTGACGAACTGAGAACCGCCTACGAGACAATCCTGCCCGAGGTGGTTCAGTTCGGACTCCGAGCCAGCCAGAGTGAGCCCATCTACAAGTGCCTGAAAGAG
>NZ_DASWWZ010000716.1:0-8209 GCF_036405755.1 Schlesneria sp. | reverse complement strand
CCTCGGGGCTGGCTGCCACAAGAGCCAGAGCGGCGTGGAAGATTTCCGACGAGACGCGCCCATCATCAATGGCCTTCCACATGGCGTCCCCTTGCAGGAACTGCACCCATTCCACCCCCTTCTCTGCACCCCGACGACGTTCCACCAGGCACTGAAATACTTCCAGTGCGTGTGCGGCGTAGATATCCAGCCCGGAATAGCCGATCGCCACTGCCGCTTCGATGTCACTCCCCATCGGCAGATTCAGTTCAGGGTCGCGGTATGTCACGACGAGCGACGACCCGGCCATGAAGGGGACTTTCAGTTCCTGAGCCCGGTCGTACATCCATTTGGCATCCTCCCATTGGGGACCCAGGTGCTTGTCATTAAAGACAGGAACCACGCGACCATATTTACGGAAGGTGTCAGTAATCTCACTGAAAAATCGGCGACGCGGATACAGATGCTGTTCCTTGTCGTTATAGGGATAGTCGCCGTGTTCGCCGACGCTGATCACACCATCAACCGGAATACGGTTTCCGCCGACCGTGACCGCCCCTTCGATGGTATCGAACAGCGGAACGTTGTACTTCTCGGCCAGCCCGCGCGCCAGATCACCGAGGCCGTACTGGTCGACGTACATCGAAGCCAGTTTCAGAGCCGGTCCGGTCCCCCCGTCCTGCTTCCACCCTTCCATGATCTTTCCGATCAGGACGTCGGCGTGCAGGCCTTTCTCGTACCGGGTCACAACGGCAGCAACCGACTTGGGAGCAACCGAATCCGCTCCCTGAAGCGACATTGGCAGTGTCAGGCAACCCCCTGCTGCTGCCGCGGCCCCCTTCAACAAGTCACGTCGAGAAATCACTGTTGGTGGATTCAATGTTGAACCTTTCACGTTGCTGTTTCTACCTGGGGGGAAGCTTGTCGAAGCGTTAATCATGATTTTACGACCCGTGGAATAACGTCACTTTATTTCAATGACCCAAGGTATTCCAACAAGTCTGCAACCTGCTGCGCCGTCATGTCACGCAGCAGCAGATCCGGCATCAGCGACTGCTGCTGTGGAACAAGCTGTTCAACATCGGCCACCGGAAGGCGAATCTCTTGATCCTGTGCGTCCTTGAGCACCACTTCGCGATCATCGCGACTAATCAAAAGCCCCGTCACGAGCCGCCCGTCGGCTGTCTCTGCCAGGTACGTCACATACTTGGGATCGATCCGCTTGGAAGGTTCCATGAGACTCTCGAGCAGTTGCTCGCGACTATGCTTCTTCCCAATCGTGGTCAGTTCGGGCCCAATCTCTTTGCCCATCTTTTCGATTCGGTGGCAGTTCTTGCAGTTGACGCTAGCCGTCTCGAAAAACAGTTGTCGACCGCGATGGACGTCACCGGTGAGCGACAAAATCTGACGCGGCTCAATGACACTTCCTAACCGTTTCACCCGTTGATCAGGACTCACGAAACGTTCGAATAGGTCTCGCACGCTGGCATCCGGATGCATTGTGCCGCGTTCAATCACGAGCGGGGTCAATTCTCGGGGAAGTTCGTGTCGATCGAACGCGTTCAGCAGCATTAACGTTCCACCCGTGGTCGACAGCAATTGATCGACCAGGGCCGTTTCCCTGGTGGCGGTACTCGACTGACGCAGTCGATTGATCGCCTCGCTGTCGTCTTGTTTCTGCTTCAGCGCGGCTTCGTGTCCTGTTTGATCAGGGGCGAGGTCGGGTGAGAGTTGTTCGATCCAGTCATGGATCAACTGGATCCCGGCGCGATCCGGCTCGGAGGAACCGATGTAAGGCATGCGCCCCCCGCCGAGTTTCGACATCCGATAATACAAGACCGAGCGATAAGGGTTCCCGGGGGCAATGACCTGGGCCCCATGAATCCCGAATGTTCCTTGCGTCGGCCGGACACCAAGCATGTTGGTCTTGTCGAGCGTCAAGTCGTAATGCATTTGAGACAGGACCGCTCCGCCGGCATGCATCCGGTGGCAATGAGCGCAATTGACCTGCAAATAAGCCCGCGCCCGCGAATCCAAGCCCGCGTTCACATCGTACGGATTCGCCAGTTCGGGTTGTCCTTCGCTGGGAATCGTACGATCCAGAATGCCGATCGCCGCCAGCGTCTGCAGTTGTGAACTGGGACTGCGATCTCGATCTGCCTTATTCAGTTGAGGGATGTCAAAAGCGAGAGGGGGACCTGACCATCTGTTATGACAGCGCTGACATTCCGCACGACCAGCGAACCGCCAGGTTTGCTGTCGAGTCGTCCCCTCTTCACTGTCGTTGGCCCCCTTCGAATCGACGATTGTGAAGACGCGTTCCGCCCCGGCGGCAGCCACCAGGGTGGCATCCGTCTGTTCGTCGTTCCACTGGTAGGTGTAGGGCATCCATTCGATCCCATCAAAATGCAGGAGCTGCGTTTCGATCGCCTTGCGACTCGAAGGATCGCCTGACTTCAGTTCCAGAGACAGCGTTTTGACGAGAACCGTATTCAGGGGGTATGTCCACGGGGTCGTTGTCGTGGTTACGGCAAGCTGATCGGGGATGGCAATCCATCGTTCAGCAGTCGCGTAGTCAGCCCAAGACTCGGCATTGATCGAGTAAGCGACGACGCCCGATGCGACCTTTCCTTCCTTCACTGATGTAAACAGCCCTGTCTCTTTGAGTGAGCGGGGAAATGATTTTGAGAGGTCTTCCTGCGGATTGGGAACCAGTCGGTGAATTGTCCCGGCGGTGTGATCCAGGATATAGAATTCGCCGGAGTGGTCTTCTCCAAACCCGACGACACGGTGAGTCGTGTCGGCCAGCTCGCGATGATCCACGACCCGCCCGTTCTCATACCGAAAGCCCCAGAACTTCCCGGTGTCGTAGTCACTGTAGATATGAACCCCTTGCAGCTCTTTCAGCCGCGAGCCGTAGTAGGTCAAGCCTTCGGTAATCGACGAAGATTCATTGTGCGAGTGATCGATGACGGGGGGCAGGAACGGCGAGGGTCCGCGGGGCCATTCGGGATGCGTAGACTGACGCCCTTCCATCACTGCCCAGCCGTAGTTGCCACCCCGTTCAATCCGGAAGAGCATCTCCCACAATTCCCACCCGACGTCTCCGACCCACAGGTCTCCCGTCTTTTGATCGAAGCTCATCCGCCAAGGGTTGCGCAGTCCATAGCACCAGACTTCTCCGCGAGCATTGGGCTGTCCCACAAAAGGGTTATCAGCAGGAATGCGATAGTTCCGCCCCTCGTCGGCATGGTCGACATCAATCCGCAGGATGGACGAAAGCAGGTCGCTGATATCCTGACCCGTTTTGAAAATGTCAGGAGGATTGGCGGGACCCGCATCTCCCGTCGAAATGTAGAGGTACCCATCAGGTCCAAACTTGAGACAACAGCCGTTATGTCCGCCAGAACGCCAGGTAATCAGCGGGGTTTCGGTGGAAACATCAATCGTCGGAGGATTCGTATCCGAGACCTGAAAGCGTGAGACGTGGGTTCCCTCGGGCAGATCGGGTGCTTCCAGGTAACAGATGTAACAGTAGCGATTCCGTTTGAAATCAGGATGAAACGCCAGAGCATAGCTATCCCTGACACCGGGAATCTGTGCGGCCAGATCCACGACCAGATCCGCTTTGCTGACATCAGGTTGATCGACGAACGAAAAGATCTTCCCCGATTGCTCGACAACGAACAGTCGGTCGGTTCCTGGCGCGGCAACCAGATCGAGCACGTTATTGAATTTCAGTGCCGGAAACGCCCGCTCGGTCACATAGGGCAAAGGTGGTTCGGGCGAGCCCACGACGCGCGAGGTCGTCAACGCCGGTCTCTGTTGGGGACGGGGTGAATCCTCCCGAGCGGACAGCGGATTCAGCAGGACCATGGCGATGATGGCCAGACTGCTCGAGACAACGCATCTTCGAAATTGATTCGTCACCATGAGGACTGCGATTCCTTCGATCTAAAAATCCGGTCGAACGTGTGGGCCATATCAGGAAACAGTCGTGACTGAGGACTGCGGCGGAGGGGGCTTTGAGGGTCTCAGTTCCAAATTCTGATCAGCAGAATCAAAACGTCGCCGGTCTGCCAGGGATTGTTGATCGAGCGGCGATGTTCTGCACGGGGTGCACGGTTTCAGGGGAGTGTCACGTCCCAGATCCTGGTCCGTTTACCTTTGCCTTCGGGACCTTCCACTTTCAGCGTGACGATGAACTCGCCAGGTTCCTTGTACCGATGCTGGGGGTGTTGCTCACGGGAATGACTTCCATCACCAAAGTCCCAGTACCAGGAGGTGACTTTGCCGACAGAACGGTCGTGGAAAGCAACGAGCCTTTCGACCGGATCGACAACTTGAAATGACCAGTCGACCTCCAGCGGCTTTCGGATCGTTTTTTCGAGGGGCATCAGTCGAAATGCAACCAGGTCGGAAGCATCGCCGTACATGGTCGTTTTATGCGACAGATTCCAGAATCCGCGGTACTGAGCCGCGTTGACATCATCGTAATCGAGGATGGCCCACGACATGCCGATGATGGAATCTTCCACCAACCGGGAAGGAATGGCTCGTGCAGGATCTTTCGGAGCGTAGTCGAAGGGTGTGACGAAGAACTCGAGGACCAGCTTACCACCTTCGCCCGGCTTGAAGTTGTACTGATCAGCCGCGTTGGCATACGGAAGGTCTTTAATCCACGGCTGCCCTCCCCAGACCATGCACCAGTCCTTCCCTTCCGCAGGTGTGAAGATGTGATAGTTCTGGGCATGGACGCCGTGAAACTGAAAGTGAGTCTCCAGCTTCTCTCGCAACGTCACGTCGGGATGCATCTGCCGAATGAAGGGCCCCCCCGAACGGTCGGCATCAATCACGACTTCAAAGATGTCATTGTGCAGATCATCGTGGGAGAAGTCCCAGTAGTTGTCGGTCGCTTCGTAGAGAAAATAGAGCTGGTTCAGCCCTTTGACCCAGCCCACTTTCACCGTGACATCGAGATCGGTCGGATCATGTTGATCGATGCCTTTCACCGTTTCGCGAAGCTGATCTGTCCCAATGGCGTAGTCCGCAGGGACAATCGACCAGTCTTCAGACGAACCATCAATTCGAGGTATCTTGTTTGCAGGAAACTGAAAGATTTTGAACTCGACGTCAGGTCGCTCGAGGCCCCGCTTTCCCGCAGACGGCTCCTCATCGGCAGCCTGCAGGAGGGTCGTCGATTCAGGGCCAGACCAGAGGGCGAAGGCCGATAACATCAGCACGAAGAGCATGCTGGGCTTGTGTATTTTCTGCATCGGGACGACTCGCTCTTTCCAGAGAGATCGAAAGGGTTCTGCATCGAGTTCGTTCACCTCGCCACCGTCTCACGAGGGAGGCTTTGACTCTAGCGTGCCCGGCAGTTGATTCCCATAGAACGGGTCGGCGGGTTTGGGGAGGACGCACTGCTCCTTTCCAGTGGAAACGAACAGGCAGTAGGACAAAGTGAGTAAGTCTCCATCCTCAGCGCGCAGAGACGTTATCGTTGCAGACGAAAGGGGCGATGGAATCACGCGTCGTCGAGTCGTGGCGATTCGCTAAGTATGCGAAGAGGTCTGCTGAAGAAGCAGCTTCTGAAGCTCGTGGCCCGAACAGGTCCCGCAGGCGGCTACCAGTGGAGCCAGATTTAAGGTCGCCACAGACAGGGTGAACTTCTGCACGGTGTCACCCAGTTCGGGACCAGGACGGAGTCCGGCAAACTCACCGACACAAAAGCCGCATACGAACCAGAACAGACAGAAACCAAAGTGCCGGCGGACGGTCACTCCGCAGATGACGCCAATGAGTGTGGCGAAAACCACAGCCTGCACGGCAGAGGCGAACGTCAGCTCACTGACGAATTGCCAGGACATGATCTCTCCGCTCACCAGACCCAGCAGCGCCGCTGTCGTGGCCAGCAGCCCATCAGCAAACGAGAAATCGGAGTGGCTCCACGCACGGTTGCTCATCTGGATGATCCTCACAAGTGGGCGGCGACCGGCGCAACCTGTGGCATCGGCCAGCGGGCTGCTCGATCGCTCGCCACTTTGAACTCTTCGTAGTCAGTCCCGGTCGGAACTTCTCCGACCTGTTTTTTGAGGATGCTTCACCATGTCGAGCGTCGCCTTTTTGGCTTTTTGAACGGCGGTCGGCGAGTCATTCGATGACGAGGCGGTACTTTTCTTCGACGCTTCAGTGGACTTCTTGGATTGATTACCCATGATCACGCTCCTTAGTGAAAGTCGTTTTCCGTGGCCCTTGGGGATCTGTCGCAGATCATGTGCCGCGAGTGCGAGACCGGGAACGCGCCACGATCGATGACCGGCGGCACCTCTCCTGCTCTCGAGGTTTCCATTACAAAGCGGCATTAATAAAACGTTGAGATTCAAGAAGTCGCATCAGTCCCCAAGGAATCGCCTTCGTCCCCTCCGACACCGACGCTGATGTGGTCGACCTGAAATTAGCTTCCATTCGATTAGAAATTGTCTTTTGATTCACTGAACATCCAGTACACTCTCTGGATTTAAGAGAGGCGATCAATCGACGGTTGTTTCAGAGGCAGTTTGCAGCGTGACCACCTCAGCAGGACCAGGCCACCTCGATCAGAATGAACGGTGCTTGCAGGAGAATCCTGTTGAAGCGTCAGATTCCACTCTACACACGGGGAACCAGGCAGGCTTAACGCCCCTCAAGCGTGGCTCGAAGAAGACGCGTCTGCATCTTCAGCATTCCCAAGCGGGAGCGATTGTCTTTGCGGCTGTGAATATCACAGATCTTGCGGAAAGAGAAAAGTTCATCGAAGCCGCCTGCCATCACGATGCGGAGCTCAGGATCGAAATCGAGCGCGTGTTCCACAATCACTTCGCCCCCGATAGTCCCTTCTTCACAGCGCAGACCGCGCTCCTGGATGCCGAAGAACCACCGACGGGTGAAGTTCCTCCCCGGCAGCCGCAAGAGTTTGTCGGCCCTTACCAGTTGCTGATGGAAATTGGTGAAGGGGGCATGGGGAAGGTATTTCTTGCAGAGCAGTTCGTCCCCATTCGGCGTCGCGTCGCCCTGAAGATGATCAAGCCCGGGATGAATTCTTCCGAGGTCATCGGGCGGTTTGACGTCGAACGGCAGGCACTGGCCCAAATGGAACACCCTTTCATCGCCATGGTGCTGGATGCTGGAGTCAGCCAGAGCGGTACGCCCTACTTCGTCATGGAGTACGTTCAGGGACTTCAGATTACAGAATACTGTGACGTGCAGAAGCTCTCGCTCTCGGACCGGGTTCGGCTCTTCATTGACGTCTGCCATGGAATCAAGCACGCCCATCAGAAGGGGATCATCCACCGGGATCTCAAGTCTTCGAATGTTCTCGTGACGTCGCTTGATGGTTGCCCCGTTCCCAAGATCATCGACTTTGGAATCGCCAAAGCGGTCAGTCAGGCGCAGTTAAGCCGGTCAGTTCACACATCAATTTCTCAGGTCGTCGGGACCGCACTCTATATGAGTCCCGAGCAAGCGCGTATCAGTCCGGATATCGATACGCGTAGTGATGTCTATTCATTGGGAGTGCTGCTTTACGAATTGCTTACTGGTTCACTGCCCGTCGGCAAGGAGATATTGGCGTTGTACGGCGAAGAGGAAGTCCGGCGAATCGTCCGTGAAGAAGATCCTCCTCTGCCGAGCAACCGGCTGGCGTCGCTTGCCCTTGAAACGTGCGCGAGAATCGCGGCGAACCGTGGCCTGACCCCTCAGGCCTTGCGCCACTCTTTGCAGGGTGACCTCGACAATATCGTCATGAAGGCCCTCGAAAAGGAACCGGACCAGCGGTACGAATCCGCCAGCAGCCTCGCCGAGGACTTGCATCGTTACCTGAAGCACGAGCCCGTTCTTGCCTCGCCTCCTTCACGTCTCTACCGCGCAAGGAAGTTCTTCCGGCGCAAGCGGGGAGCCATCCTGACGACTGCTGCCGTAACGCTCTCCCTGTTCCTCGGATTGGGAATCGCCGCCTGGCAGGCCATCCGCGCCAACTTTAATGCCGATCAATTCATCGCCCAAGAAGCACTTACCGCGAAGCAGTCCCGGCTGACGCGCGAACAACGTCTGCGTGCGGAAGTCGCAGAAGCAGAGCACCGCAAGGTCTTCGAACGAGCGCAGGAACTCGTCTATGCCAGTTCGGTCAGTTTAGCCTCGCGCCATCTGCAGACGGGCGATAGCGAACAAGCCAATCGACTGCTGGAAGCCT
>NZ_DASWWZ010000715.1:0-5616 GCF_036405755.1 Schlesneria sp. | reverse complement strand
ATCGAGTACACGTTAACGGCGGATGGCATCTATTCCATCGAGCTGCACGATTTGGCCTTCAATGCTCCCGGTTCAAGCGTTTTTCGGCTGAAAGTAGGTGACTTGAAACTCGTAGACGGTCTCCTCCCTGCCGCTGGTTCTCTCGGCAAAATGGAAGTGGAGCCCATCGGTCCTGGTTTTAGCAATTCAGTTCGAGTACGGGGTGAGCTGACTGCACCCGCAGAAAGCAGATTTGGACTCTTCTCGATTGACTCTGATTTATTGTTCTGCGGAAGCCTCCCCGCGATGGGATTGAGTCAGGGGACCGAATATGCCGAACCTCAAAGTTCTTCGGGTGATCCACTACCCCCCATCACAGTCAATTTCACTCAGCCAGACCGTCCTTCCGTAGGGATTAGCGGCCGGGTGGCACAGAAGCGAGAGATGGATCGTTTTACGCTCAATGTGATTCCCGGTCAGAAACTCCGATTTACCTTACTGACCGACACACTCGGCTCCACTTTGCAGGGAGAAATGAGCATTGTCGACGGTGCCGGCGGTAATCTGCTGGCTCAGACAAGTGATCAGCCCACGAGCGGAGACCTGATTCTGGATTACTCGATTCCGCAGGGAACCAATCAAATCCAGCTCAGGATTCGAGATCTGTTCGGGCGAGGTGACCCGCGGGCTTTCTATCGAGTGGTCATTGAACCAGCCGACCTGCCTCGGTTTTCTCTGCAATTGAACACTCCCACCGTCAACATCCCCGAAGACGGCTCGGCCATCATCGAATTACAGGTTAATCGCGCTGGGCACATGGGGCCTATCCAGCTCAGCGCCGTTGGAGACGACTCCGTCACGATCTCGCCCAGTCAGATCGTTGCCAACCACCAGGGAAAGATGCTGCTGCGACTTGTGCGAAGCGGGTCGCGACAAACTGCACACCCATCCCTCCTGAGAATCGTCGGTGAATCAGTTGACCTGTCGCCGCAGATTCGCCGGACGGCAACACTCCAGACCGGTTCGTTGGCACCAGCGTTCGCAGACACTTTGGCAGTCGCAACCACTCCAGCATCAGGACTGGCTGTTGAACTTCAATACCTGCCGACGGTCCTGTATCGAGGAACGACCATCGATCTTCCGGTCAAAGTCCAGCGAAGCCGCGAGCACGCAACAGTAACGCTGCCCGTCCGGCTGTCACTCGACTCGACGGAACCAGCCCGCAGACGCGATCCCAACAACGCTGCCGCGGGAACATTCCCACAAGTCTCGATCGCACCCGCGTTTCTGGACTCCAGCGACGACCAGACCGTGGTACTGAAGTTATCCGTACCAATGGATGCGGTGGAACCGGCCATCAACTTTACCGTTCGAGCAGAAGCCACACCTCACGCCTACTCAGACAGGGTTACCGCAACCGCGTTCTCCCAAACATTTCTTGCAGAAATACAAACGGGTGTCGCTCCCAAAGTCGACGAAGCGACTCTTTCCGTCGTGGGGGAAACAGATCATCGAATCACCGGAGTCCTTCAGCGAGCAGCCGGCTTCAGCATGCCCGTCGAAGTCGCCCTTGGTGGACTTCCTGCCGGCTACACGGCACAGACGGCCAATGTGCCCGGAAATGAAGAGACGTTTTCGGTCGTCGTTCGGGGGCCGAAAGTGACTAATCAGACCGATCTTCCCAACGTCAAACTTCGCGTGACTACTGCAGGCAACCTCGTAGTCCCCGAAATTCCTGTCAACCTGCAGGCGGTCCCCTAGACGAAGAATCGACGCCGCAGGACGATACTGGGATGGGTTCATCCGAATCCAGAAAGTCTACCCTTTGGAACGAACCTGCCGGACTACAGCGAAATGAGGACACGAAATGAATCGAGGCCGCACCGCACTGTGACCCCTAAACCGCAGTGGGAGTTACAGCATCCGCAGGAAACATTGGTTCTGGTCATTGTCAGCGTTCTCGACGTGGTAATGACGTACCACCTGCTGACCCGCGGAGATGGCGGGTTCGTCGAGTCCAATCCGTTCGCGGGCTACTTCCTCGATCGGTGGGGCCTCAGGGGGATGGCCTATTTCAAGGCCGCGATGACACTACTGGTCTGTGTGATCACCCAGTTCGTCGCTCGACACAACTCGAAGCTGGCCCGACAGGTGCTTGAAGTGGCGACGTTCATTGTCGGTCTGGTAGTGATTTACAGTGTCTGGCTTCATTTTCGACACCGGACGATTCCGATCGAAATCGACACTGAAGTCGCTTTCTTCGTCGTTCGGCAGTGGGCCTGAAAAAATCATGACGTGATCGAGGCAAGTCGGCCAAGACTTGTCTACGATGTGCCGTGGTCCAACATCGGATTTCCCCTTTGAATTACTCCCCAGTCCATTTCGATCCGAATCAGGAGTCGCTTCGATGAACCGTCGTCTCGCCAGTGCTTCCCTTTTTCTCGCCTGTATCGTTTCTGCAGTCCCGGCGATTGCCCAGGAGGCAAACCGCCCTAAGCCATTGAAGGCCCTGTTGGTGACCGGTGGCTGCTGCCATGATTATGCGGGCCAGAAAGACCTGCTCAAGAAAGGAATCGAGGCTCGAGCCAATGTGGAAGTGACTCAAATTCATACCGATGACACGAGCACCAAAGCCCGTTTCGACCTGTATGACAATAAAGACTGGTCCAAGGGTTACGATGTGGTCCTGCACGATGAGTGCTCGTCTGACGTGACCGAACCTGAGTATGTCGAAAATATTCTGCGAGCTCATCGAAACGGCTTGCCCGCAGTGAACCTGCACTGTGCCATGCACAGCTACCGGCTGCCCGGAAAGGATGACTGGTTCCAGTTCGTCGGAATTCAGTCGTCAGGCCACGGCCCCCAAAAGCCAATCGAAGTGACTTTCGTCGAACGCGACCATCCGATCACAGTGACACTGCAAAACTGGACCACAATTAACGAGGAGCTCTACAACAACCTGAAACTGTTCCCCACGGCCAAGCCACTGGCCCGTGGACGTCAGGACATCGGCACCAAGGTGGACGACTATGTCGTTGTCTGGACGAATCAGTACGGGAAGGGCCGCGTTTTCAGCACAACACTGGGCCACAATTCTGAGACGGTCGGTGACGATCGATATCTCGATCTCGTCACACGAGGCTTGCTGTGGTCCTGCGACAAGCTCAATCCCGAATACCTGCAGCCACTGGTCACGGTGAAGAAGAAATAGGCGAAGCAGGATTTTACCAGGGTCCACAGGCGTTCGACTTTGCGCGCCTGTGGACTCACTTTCCGGATGTCAATCCAGTTGATTCCGCACACTGCGAGTCGCAAATTTGCTGTAACTCATTTCACAATCGACCATAACAACCACGTCACCCCGACTCGCGATCGGTGAACAACAGTCCCATCAGCTGCCACCGATCTCTGGAATCGTCGTCTCGCTCCGGTGGCACAAATGTTGTCCGCAAGGCTATTCTTCACAGAATATTAACGACGATCCTGTAGCCTCTCGAAGCAGTTAGGTTTGAAAATAGGGGCGGGTTCGACGACATTTCCGCTCACCAGAGTGTTTGCGTATGGAGAAGTCAGGATGAAATATTGTCAGATGAGCTCGCGAGTGATCATGACGGCGACCCTGGTCGTTGCGATGGGTCTATTCGCCGGATGTGAAATCAAGAAGGGTTCATCGACGGGTGACACCAACGATTCCGCTTCCTCTGCAGGGGGAACTGATTCCGTGACGAGCGCCGGTGATGTGAAACCAGCGACGATCAGCGCTGAAGGATCGAGCACCGTCTACCCGATCTGCCAGGCCTTTGCCGTCGAGTTCGAAAAGAAAGCAACGAGAAATACCGTCAGCGTCGGCCGTCAGGGGACCGGCGGCGGATACAAAAAGTTTCTCAACCGACAATCGGATATCTGGAACGCTTCACGGACGATCGCACCAAGCGAAGAAGACGACCTGAAGAAAAAGGGAATTAACTTCATCGAGTTACCCATCGCTATCGATGGCATCGTCATCGCTGTGCACCCCCAGAATGACTGGTGCACGCAATTGACGATTGGTCAACTGAAGCAGGTATGGGAACCCGACAGTCAGATCAAAACGTGGAAAGACCTGAATCCAGACTGGCCCGCCGAACCAATGGTTCTGTTTGGTGCGGATACAGACTCAGGAACGTTTGAGTACTTCACCGAAGAAGTGAATGGGAAAAAGAAGGCCACCAACACTCGATATACGCCCGCCGCAGATGACAATGTGCTGGTTCAGGGCATTTCCAGTAATAAGTATGCACTGGGATATATCCCCTTCGGATACTTTGTCGAGAACACGGATAAACTGACACCTGTCGCACTCTCTGCAACGAAAGAGGCAACTGAGACACCCCTCCCATTCGTCAGCCCATCCGTCGAGACAATTTTGAGTGGTGAGTACACTCCTTTGTCCCGTCCGCTGTACATGTACGTCAGCACTGAATCGCTGAAGCGCCCGGAAGTGGCCGAGTTTCTGCGATTCGCATTGTCCGAAGAATCACAGCCACTGATTGAAAAACGAGGCTTTGTCCGACTACAGGATTCTGCTCGTCAAAAATCGATCGAAACGCTGGAGAATGCGCTGAAAGAAGTTTCAGCGGGGAAGTAGCAGAACGGTTCTTCCCAACCGAGAGTGTTGATCATGCTGACGCATGATCAACACTCAATTGATCTGGAGATTTTCAAGGTGTCCGGCTCGCAAGAGGAAAAGCCCGTGTCCAATGGTGGACCGACTCGACAAGTAAGAATCACGTCATTGCGACGCCAGTTTTCGTTGAGGCACGCCCGAGAGCAACTCATTCAATTGGCATTGTTCTGCTGCGCATTACTGTCAATTCTGACAACGCTCAGCATCATCTACGTACTGGTATCACAGTCTCTGTTTGCCATCCCCCCCGATACCGCGTTCTTTCAGGACGTGAGTTTTCGGGAATTCTTCACCGAAACGCGGTGGACGCCACAGTATGCGGAAGAGCAGCGTCACTACGGAATTATTCCACTCGTCTGCGGGACACTGTTGATCACGGGAATCTCTGCCGTGATCGGTCTGCCCATGGGGCTGATGATTGCCATCTACCTCAGCGAGTACGCTTCCCCCGCCTCACGTCGATGGGTCAAGCCCGCCCTGGAAATCCTGGCAGGTGTCCCCACAGTGGTCTATGGATACTTCGCTCTCCGATTTCTCACACCGATTGTCATAACACCCCTATTCCATGATCTATTGGGATTGTCGGTACTGGGTAAGAATGCCCTTGCGGGTGGAATCGTCGTTGGCCTGATGATCATTCCGATGGTGGCGTCACTCAGCGAAGATGTGATGCGATCGGTTCCAGATAGTCTGAGAGAATCCGGGTACGCACTGGGAGCAACAAAATTCGACGTCAGTGCGAAGATCGTCGTGCCCGCAGCCCTTTCAGGGATATTCGCCGCCTTTCTCCTCGCACTCTCGCGCAGTATTGGCGAAACGATGGCTGTCACCATCGCCTCCGCAGGATTCGCGAATCTGACATTGAATCCCTTAAATCAGATCCAAACCATGACGTCGTTCATTGTCGATGTCATGACTGGCGAAGTTGTGACGGGTTCGACCTTGGAGAAAAGTCTTTATGCTGTCGCATA
>NZ_DASWWZ010000714.1:0-3007 GCF_036405755.1 Schlesneria sp. | reverse complement strand
GAGCACATTCTGAACTGAATCCACGGCGATTGGTTCCGCGCCCCACAGTCATCTGCATTCCGGCCGACGCGGCAGGAGGACACGTTTCGCTGCCGCGTGTGACGAACTTCCAACACGAATCAGTCACGCCGCGGATCGCGCTGCGCGAACAAGTGCGCTTTCCAGTAGTGGACGGTCTTTGCAATCGCCGTGATGACGTTCTTGATTTCCCGTTTGACGGTAAACCTGGGGCCGGCGGGGAGATACAGAATATCCCCTTCGCGTCGTACCATCACGTTCTCGACGATGATCGCACGCATCAGCCAGACCGCCATCTCCTCGCTCTCGCAGATCACGCCAACCCATCCGGGACTGCGACTGGTAATCAGTGGCAGTCCCGTCACCATGCGTATCCCTCGTTCGATCTCTCGCACGACAGCTCGATATTCTTCGGGTTCTGCCAGAACTTCGGCAGCCGTGACCGCCTCCAGCAACGTTCCTCGATGTGGTGGCCCCCCCGCGAGGGCCAGATCACAGAAACTCGTCCAGATTTCGTCCCAAGCTACGTTCCCATCACTGTCATACTTCAGGCCGGCCGTGCCCATCGAAGTTGGGGCAACGCTCTCATACTGCCCTTGATATTCCGGGGGCAACATTGAGTTCAGCTTGCGGTCCAGTTCCTCAAGCTCGCGAGCAGCTTCAGGCGTCATCTCCGCCTCGCTTACCCGGTTCTTGCCAGCAAGCAACTCAACATTCTTCAACTGTGAAACGAACTCCAGATACAACTGCAGCGACGCATCAGAACAGCCTTCCTGCTGCTTACTTGATAACCGATCGAGCAGGCTCGGATGCACGAGTGACGGGCTGACTAAGGAGACGGAGACCCCCAACGGTCGCGCGACTTCGAGAGATTCTCTCTCAAGATCAGCGTGTGACTCCCCGTCGCCAAGCCACGTAACGATCAGCACGTGTCGGGCCCCCTCCTTTGCTGCGTGAGTGATCGCACGGGAGACGCCGGGACGAGCTTCATTCCAAAAGGCATACGTCGCACTTGGACCGGGCAGTTCGCGAGAGAGCAGGTATGCAATTCTCGGCAGATCTGCATTTGCGATCGGGTCACGAGTTCCATGTCCGACAACCACCAGTCCCGCGGTTGACGGTTCATACCCAGCCTGAACAGTCGATTCGGTGGCAATTTGTTTCAGCCAATCGGTCCACTCCAGCCATGACAAGGGTGCTGCCACATGGAAATGGACGTCCGACACGGCCTCTCTGATGGCGAGTAACATTCGAGCAAGGCGCAGCGACTCATTGAGCCGACTCGTCCCTAACGGCAGGACGACGATCCGACGAAGGCCTTTCTTCACGAACGACTGAACGAGCGAGATAGCCGATTCGACCGGATCGTCAAGAAAGCAGACTCCTGCAGCCTGTCCCAGGCGGGTTTCCAGGGCCGTGGCCAAACTGATGATGTCTGAACGATTCCACTGCGTCCCAAACTCGACCGGAATCACGATTGTACCGGACTTCGACGTCATATCGCTTCGCCTCAAGATACGAGCCTGAATCAGAAATCGGCAACAATTGCAGCACTTCCAGCCGTGCTGATGTCGTCATCGATTGCTCAAGATGAAATAGGAAAATGGTCTCAGACACCGGTTTTCCATGCCTGGTTTGTACGGGAAGGAGTGACCCTTGAAAAGCGATTGCATTTCTGATCGGGCCGCTCACCCCTCGCTGCGGACTGCAAAGGCAACGTTTATTGAACGCCCTCCACCCCATCTCGTAAACCGCCAACGTGCCAGCGCGTTTAAAACTGATCCACTATTCACGGACTTATGGAGCTTTCACAGCAAGGAGTATCAAGTTTGCGTCAGTAAACGTCGAAGTTGATGATTCCGGTGACTCTACCGGATATTTCGTTTGTAACGTCCCTGACAGTACCGTCGGAGAAAGATGTCGGAAACGGCCGCCTGAACAAAAGAATCGCTCATCTCAATGTTCGCTCGCCGCAGCGGAGCTTCCGTCGCCAGTTCAGGCTACCGGGAGGCCCTTCGTTCGCGGGAAGCGAGCGTTGCCGGTGCTCGGCGAAACCAGTCATGTCAATTTGTGCTCATGCTTGTTTCCCAAGTCGTTCAGGTGACTGGACAAAGAGATCCCGCAAGTTCTTTTCATGGTCCACCGGTGCTTCTTCCAGCATGGTCGCACCGTGACACATGAGAATCCTGGCCAATCCCTTGCCGCTTCTGACTGTATTATGGCACTGTTTTCGATGAGAGGTGTATCTCAATGAAGTACCTGATCATGGGGGTGCTCACCGCATCCTGGTTGGGATTCTGGACCGAAGTCGCTTCAGCTCAGCGAACTTCCGATCGTGCCGTGCGGCGAGCCTCTGCCATCGACGAATCTGCTGACAGCGACGATCCTTCCGTTTTCAATAACCTCCCTGAACCGGCACTTCCCCCGGGTTCGCTGAATGATGTTCCCTCAGGGACTGATCCCGGGGTTCCGCCGACGTTCTTTGAACTGAGTACCGATGCGGCCCCGCCATCCACTCGGTTTGGAGCGTATGGTGATACCTACGACGATCCTCGAGGATTCAAGTATTCCTGGAATCCCGACCAATGGGCCAAAGTGGGTGCGGCACTCCGTGCCTCATTTAACTCGCAAACTCGTCCCTCGCCGAATGACCTCGGCAGCTATTTCACGCTGAACAATATGCGACTGCTGACAAGTGGTCAGGTCACAAAATATGTCGGGTTCGAACTCAACTCGGATATCAATCTTTCGGAAACGGTCACTCCACAGGCACTGACCGTCCCGACCTCCTTCAGCCTGCTGGATGCCATCCTCAAACTGGAGACGAGCGACTACTTCAACGTCTGGCTGGGACAATTCCTTCCGCCATCTGACCGCTCAAACATCGACGGACCTTTCTTCGTGAACGGCTGGGATGTTCCTTTCGTCTCCAACTATCCGCAGATCATCGATGGTCGTCAGATGGGGGGTGCCTACTGGGGCACCTGGC
>NZ_DASWWZ010000713.1:0-13483 GCF_036405755.1 Schlesneria sp. | reverse complement strand
AGAAGCATCTGGGCAATCTGGTCATGACGGGGACAAAACAGAAAGAGCCCGTGGATAACAGCGCGGGGCAGAATGTGACCAGCCTGGATCGTCGCTTCAAACACTCCAGTTACCTGACACCCCACAGTGATCTGGTGGCTCTGATGGTACTCGAGCATCAGGTGGAAGCTCACAATCTGATCACGAAGGCGAACTTTGAAACCCGGCAAGCCCTCCATACAGAAGCCGGAATGAATAAAGCGCTGAACGAACCACCCGAGCATCGCTGGGAAAGCACGACCACCCGCATTCGCAATACTGCAGACAGATTGGTGAAGTATCTGCTGTTCTGCGACGAAGCTCCGCTCCATGGTAGATTGACCGGCACCAGCAGCTATGCTGACGAATTCACGCAGTGGGGTCCCCGGGATGAACAAGGTCGATCTTTACGCGATTTCGATCTCGAACGTCGTCTGTTCAAGTATCCCTGCAGTTATCTGGTGTACTCCAAATCTTTTGATTCCCTTCCCGTGGAGGTAAAGGAAGTTGTCTATCGGAAGCTGTGGGACATACTCACGGCGACCGGACCGCAAAAAGACTATAAGCATCTTTCCGATACTGATCGCAGCTCCATCCTGGAAATACTTCGATCCACGAAAAAGGATCTCCCCCCCTACTGGTATCCCTCGCAATCGGCGGCCGATACCGCATCGAGCGTTGGCGCGCCAGAGCAGAAAATCGACTGAATTCCCCACTGCTTTGACGGCCTTTCCGTGCCAGTCTCTCCCTGATGACGATGCCGCTTCAGGACAAAAACTGATAATCTCGCCCAGGAATCGCCGGACCGCTATCACGATTCTGACGAAGGCAGCAAGTTCCCCGGGGAACTGTCCCGGCATCTGACATGCTATGCTTTCCGAGGCCGTCGTTCACGTTGCGAGATTGGGGCAACTCGTAGTGATGGGGAATCAATGCTGAGTAACAAACGGTGCTGTTTCACGGCAGAAACTCATCTCGCCACGCTTTGGACTCAAACGTCTGGCCGTCGACCGTCTCTTCGAGCCTGCGCCGGAGTGATGGCAGGCATCCTCTGTTATGCCACTTTCATTCTGATCGTCGGCACTGCGGATGCGCAGGAACGCCCGACGACGAAAGCGACGGTCGATGAGTTGCTTGGTCGACTCGATGCACCGACGCTCTCTGAACGATCGCAGGCAGAACGTCAGATCCTGGATCTGGGGCCGCAGGTTCTGCAACAGCTACCAATACCGGAATTGATCGAAAGTGTTTCGGCCCGCGAATCAATCCGGCGGATTCGGTTACAACTTGAGAGGCGCGCTGCACGCGAGTCGTCTCGCGCGGCGCGAGTGACTCTCGAAGGAGATTTTTCTCTCGAACAGCTCCTTCAGCAGATTCAGATGCAGACAGGGAACAGGCTCACGCTCAATAAATCTGCTGCGGCAGTCCAACGTCACAACCGCAAGGTAGTGTGGAACCAGGTGTCGTTCTGGGAAGCTCTCGATCAGCTTTGCGAATGGGAGCAGGTTCGCTGGCGATTCGCTGAGGAGGACTCTGCCATTACCATCGAACTTCCCGAAGCAGAATCCACTCGCACGTCCGTTCTTCAACGATCGGGACCATTCCGACTTGCCATCGACACGGTCGAGCGGCGTCCCGTTGTTGGTGAACAAGGACAGCAATTGATCCGCGTGCGCGGTCAACTTTCCATCGAACCTCGACTGCGTCCCCTGTTTCTCGCGATGGCCGCTGCAGATGTTGTCGCAACCGCAGACACGGATCGTTTACTCGCGGCCTGGAATCCGGATGCACGGTACGAACATCCTGCCGGTGATGGGGGAAGACAGATCCCCGTCCAATGGGACTATTCCCTGCGAGAGCCACTGTCCGTGAGCGAACTGTCGCTGCAGGGACGCATTCACTGTCAGATCGCCGCCTCAACCGAGCGAATCGTCTTTGACCGGACATCAATGGTGAAGGGGACTGTCCGCCGCAGAGGTGGCGTTTCGGTTCGACTGAAAGATGTGGAGTTCGATTCAACGCCCCCCGCAGGGGTGAATGCAGAGATCGATATCGCGGTCACGTATGACTCGGGAGGACCGGCGTTTGAGTCTCATCGAACCTGGATTTTCCATAATGAGGTCTATCTCGAAACCCGGGAGGGGGTACGAACCAGCTTCACCAGCTTTGAGACGACCCAACAGTCCGACGGAGCAGTCGGGGTGACTTACTACTGGACTGCGCTCGCGGACCCACGAGATCAGTATCGCTTCGTGTACGAGGCACCGACACTCATCATCAACGTTCCCGTTGACATTGACCTGCGGAAAATCCCCGTCCCGAAGGAGACTGATTAGGTCAAACGTCGTTTGGCTAACAGAAAGCCGCTCGAACCGCGGCAATGTTGTCGCACGACGTCGCAGCTTCATTCACCCCAGCCGACGTCCCATGAAGTTGACTTTGGTGTAATATACACGACGATATTCACATTACTTCCGTCTGATGTATTCCTCGTGCCCGGAACACCGCCCGTCGTGATGTTCGAAATTGGGAATTGGCGGATTGATCGAGTCAGTATCTACGTGACGAAATCTTGATCGAAGCGAAACTGATGGCGAAATTGACAAAGCTTCCCGCAGGGACACCGCTGACATTCTCACCGTCGCAGTTGATATCCCACGTTTCCTTGGGGCTGACTCTGATTGGACTGTTCATCTGCAGCAATAACAGTGCAGGTGCAGACCCCGGAGAGTTGGACTTCAATCGTGATATCAGACCCATCCTGGCCGAGAACTGCTTCTATTGTCACGGTCAGGATGGAAACAAACGCCAGGGCGATCTGCGACTGGATTTGCGCGATGCCGCAGTGGCTGCTGGAGCAATCGTCCCGGGCGATGCTGCGGCGAGTACCCTCGTTCAGCGAATCCATGCAGACGACCCCGAACAGTTGATGCCCCCTTCCAATTCAAACCGCCGATTGAGTCCTGAGCAGAAAGCACTGCTCGCAAAATGGATCACCGACGGGGCAAAATATCGAACGCACTGGGCGTTCACCGCTCCTGTCCGTCCGGCCGAGCCAGAGGTAAAACTCAGCGGGTGGGTTCGCATGCCCATTGATCGCTTTGTACTCGCCAAGCTTGAAGCGGAAGGGCTCGCACCCTCGACGGAAGCGGATCGAGCGACCTTGATCAAGCGACTTTCGGTCGACTTAATCGGGCTTCCTCCCCGACCTGAAGAAGTCGAATCCTTCGTGAAGGACAACAGTGAGGGGGCCTACGAGGCACTGGTCGATCGGCTGCTCAACAGCCCTCACTACGGCGAACGCATGGCACTGAGCTGGCTCGACGCGGCTCGCTATGCCGACAGTAACGGGTTCCAGCAGGATGGCGACACGTGGCAGTGGATCTGGCGCGACTGGGTCGTCAAAGCGTTGAACAACGATCTTCCGTTTGACCAGTTCACAATCTGGCAGTTGGCGGGTGACCTGCTGCCAGATGCCTCGAACGATCAGAAAATCGCCAGCGGCTTTAATCGCAATCATCTTCTGAACGGTGAAGGGGGGGCGATTCCGGAAGAGCAGCGTTTCGTGAACCTCTTCGACCGAATGGACACGACATCGACGAACTGGCTGGGGCTGACGATGGCATGTGTCCAGTGCCACGACCACAAATATGATCCGATCACCCAGCGGGACTACTACAGTCTGCTCGACGCTTTCAACCGCGTACCTGAGAGTGGAACACCGCAGTACTTTTCGTCACGTATCCGCGTCGCAGCTCCGTTTATCGAACTTCCCACAGACGAAAATAAAGCGAGATTTGCCGAGCTGGAAATGCAGATTGCGGCCGCAGGTGTCGACGCAAAGCTGGCCGCGGATTCGGCGTTTGAAGGCTGGAAGACCGGACTTTTTGCCGATGGCAAACCGGCCGAAGGGAACGGGCTGCCTGAGCCTGTTGCCGCAATCTTGCGAAAGCCCGACGGCGAGCGAACCGATGAGGAGAAGAAGTCACTCGAACCATCGCTGCGGAAATACTTCGACGAGAAAGTCCGTTCGACTCTGGTATCGAAGATTCCAGCTCTGGCCAAACTTGATGGTCTTAACCGGCAGCTTGCCGACGATCGCGCAGATCAGTTGCCACGGGTCATGGTAATGAGCGACGCCGCGCCGCGTGAAACGAAAATACTTGATCGCGGCGAGTATCTTTCTCCGACCGAGAAAGTCTTGTTCGCAACACCTGCGTTCCTGCCGCCACTGCACGATGAGGCGCCACGGAACCGGCTTGGTTTTGCTCAATGGCTTTTTATCCCCGAACATCCGCTGACCGCTCGTGTTCAAGTGAATCGAATGTGGCAGCACTTTTTCGGCACAGGCATCGTGAAGACGTCCGAAGATTTCGGCGTTCAAAGCGAATTCCCGATTCATGGCGAACTGCTCGACTGGCTGGCGGATGAGTTTCGCCAGCGGGGATGGAGCATGAAGTCCATGCACAAACTGATTGTCATGAGTGCGACGTACCGACAGTCCAGTAAGCTGACCCCCGAGCTGAAGGGGCGAGACATCGAAAATCGGCTGTATGCTCGCGCCTCGCGGATGCGAATGCCGTCATTGATACTGCGAGACTGGGCACTTGCCTCTTCGGGACTTCTGGATCCTCGTATCGGCGGACGCCCCGTTTACCCATATCAGCCCGATGCGGTGTGGGAAGCTCTGGCGATCACCAAGGAACGGGATTTCACTTATCCCGCCTCTCAGGGCGCAGACCTGTACCGGCGCAGCATCTACACGTTCTGGCGGCGGACGGTCAATCCGTCCAATATGTTTGACACTTCGAACCGGCAGACTTGTCGAGTGCGTTCGATACCGACCAGTTCTCCTTTACATGCCCTGACCACGCTGAACGATCCAACGTGGGTCGAAGCGGCACGCATGCTGGCAGAAAACTGTCTGCACCACGCCCCCGACCGAAGTCAGCAACTGTCTTACGCCTTTGAACGTGTCCTTTGCAGGACTCCCACGGCGTCTGACCTCGCCCGTCTGCATCGAGCTTACGACCGTCAGTTCGCGATTTATCAGAATGAAGTGGATCACGCCAAGACGCTGCTGAAGGTTGGCGCTGCCCCCCGTGATGAATCGCTCAACGTTTCCGAGCACGCGGCACTCACCGCCGTCTGTCTGGGAATCCTGAATTTTGACGAAGCGCTCACACGAGAATAGAAGAGAGCCGGAATGTTTGACCTGCTTCAAAACCAGATGTTGAAGTTTCATCGTCGTCAGTTCCTCGGTTCCAGTACCAGCGGAATTGGCCTCGCTGCGCTGGCGCGACTGATGGGCGAAAAACCGGCCGAGGCTTCTGACGCTGAAGGGAGGCTGCAGGCCGGATTGAGAGGATTACCCGAGCTGCCACATTTCCCTCCGAAAGCAAAGAGGGTGGTGGTCCTCTGGCAGGGTGGGGGGCCGTCCCACGTCGACTTGTTTGACGATAAGCCGATGCTGAGAGAGATGGCCGGCAAGGATATTCCAGATAGTGTTCGAGGGACAACGCGTCTGTCGACCATGTCGAGCGGTTACGGGAAGTGGCCCTGTGTCCCTGCCATCAAGCCTCACCGCGCCTATGGTCAGGCGGGAACCGTCATGAGTGAGATGCTGCCCAGTGTGGGAGGCATCGCAGACGACATCTGTCTTGTTCGCAGCATGCATACGGAAGCGGTCAATCACGCGCCGGGAGTAACCTTCTTCATGACGGGGGCTCAGGTTCCGGGGCGACCAAGTATGGGAGCGTGGCTCTCGTACGGATTGGGGAGCGTGACGGATAACCTGCCGACATTCGTCGTGATGACGTCCAGTGACCGCGCGAAGACCTGTGGACAGTTATTCTTCGACTACTACTGGGGGAGCGGATTCCTGCCCAGTCGTTATCAGGGGGTGCGATTCCGGAACACGGGTGATCTCGTCCCTTACCTGACAAATCCACCTGGCGTCAGTTCCCAGGCACGTCGCGCATTGCTGGATGAAATCGTCGACATGAACGCCGCTCATCTCGAGGACTACGGCGATCCGGAAATTGAAACGCGGATTTCGCAGTACGAAATGGCGTTCCGCATGCAGACCAGCGTTCCGGATCTGGTCGACTTCTCAAACGAAACAAAAGCGACGATCGATCGATATGGCCCCGACGCGTTGATTAAGGGGACGTTCGCCAACAACTGCCTGATCACACGACGCCTGCTGGAACGGGGTGTCAGTTTTGTGCAACTGATGCACGCGGGTTGGGACCAGCACAGCAATCTGTTTACTCATCTGGAAACGCAGTGCCTCGATACCGAAGGCCCCTCGGCCGCTCTCGTTCTTGACTTGAAGGAACGGGGCATGCTTGACGATACGCTCGTCGTCTGGGGAGGTGAGTTCGGGCGAACTCCATTCGGTCAGGGAGACCCAGCCAGTCCCAAGGGACGCGACCATTTCGGTCGCGCCTATAGCTGGTGGCTTGCCGGAGGAGGAATCAAGCCCGGTCACGTTCACGGCGCGACCGATGAATTCGGCTGGAACATCACGTCCGATCCGGTGCATGTTCATGACATGCAGGCCACAATTTTGAAACTGTGCGGTGTCGATCACACCCGTCTCACATATCGCTACCAGGGCCGGCAATACCGGTTGACTGACGTTCATGGTGAGATTGTGGAGGGAATCCTTGCTTGACCCCCTGCTGACGACCCGTTTCTGTTCCCCGAGATACGGAAACAAGTGAGTTCAGAGCAGATCGCGCAGGTGGAAGTGGTGTTTGCCTAGTTTTCCGCCGTAGTTTCCTGCAGTGATTCTCAGGACACCCGGCATGCCCGCAGCTGCGTGAAGACCCTGGCGCATCGCCTGGTTCACTGCATCAAAGCTTAAGCCGTCGATCACGACTTCGTAAACGGCCTGGCAATCAGCCGGCAGTTCGGATGGAGTGAGTGAGCGAAGCGTAGGGCAGTAGGCATCGTTCGTACTCGCCTTGAGTTTCGGATAACGCGAACCCACTTTGCTTCCTGAGCGTACGATGCCTCCGGGAAAGGGGAGCGCGACATCGGGGACTTTTCGAATGGCATCCGCCGCCGCTTCCGTCGCGACCAGGGCTGAGATTTGATTTGTGCCGCAGATCAATAGATTACCCCCGGCAACCCCCGTGATCGTGCCGAAGTAGTCTTCACAGAGAAATTCCCCATCCATGACCGGGATTCTCCAGAACCGTCGGTGATCCGGTTTCTTCGACTTTTGAAAGCCGTCACCAAAGTAACGAATGGCCCCGCCGATCCGAATTTGTTTTTCCCTGGGGCAATTTTCGATTCCGTTGAAACAGGCCGTGGTCGGGCAGGTCAGCACACACTGTCCGACACGGCTTTGCAGTGACTTGGCCAGGGCGTCGATCGAAAATGCAAAGACCAGCACAGAAACCCCGGGCCGCCCATCTGGCGTCTCGCCCGACGGGATCGTTTGTTCCACAGCCGCTTCGACATCACAGGCGATGACACTGGTTGCGTTGCCGCACAATTCAGTGGCGGCAGTCAGGGCCCAGCGTTCACTGATCGCAGTCAGCACGAGCCGCGTTGCTTTAATGGGGAACGCTTCCGCAAATGTATCGACAACTTCGACATCATTGATTCGTAAGCTGCTGAGAGACTCGGATTGTTCGGGAGGCATTTCCAGGTCCGTGAGTCACATCGGTGGATATCAAGATTACAGGCGTCGATCGTCACAGTTGCAGATCTCAGAACGATTGGCCTCCCCTCATGAGGTTGTCTCAGTGAGGGAAATCCGCTCCTTCAGTGACTCGACCGACTCATCGACTGTCAGCTTGATGTGAAAGTATTCACTCAGATTTGACGTGCGAAACACCTGGCGAAGGAAATCATTCAGCCCGCACAGAGCCAATCGTCCTCCTCGGCGATGCAGATTCCGATGCAGGGCGATCAATTTTCCAATCGCCGAACTCGTCATGATTTTCACCTGGCTCAGGTCCAGCGTTATCCAGTTGCGCCCAGATATCTCAACCAGTTTCGTCAATTCGAAACCGAATTGTTCGATGTTGTCTTCTTCTGTAAGACTGGGCCGTACGACGGTCAGGACGACAACCGGCGCCCTGTCTTCAATCGTGAAGTACGTCGCATTGAAGTCTTGCAGTGTCATGCGGGGGACTCTCCCGTTCAGCTTCGACAAAATGACGCGTTGCCCGAACAGCACGGCCGATGCACATGCGACCGATATCATCTCGAGTTCCCGGCATTTCCACCGGGGCGTAGCTTCGTTCCGTACCGCAGACCCAGCCGGGGCGACTGGATTCACTTTCGACCATGACTTCCAACGACCGCCCCAGCAGCGATTGATAATAGCGTTGAGCCAGGTCCCGCTCCAGTTGTTCCAGACGAGCCATCCGTTCATTTCGGATCGTTCCGTGGACTTGCTCACCATATTCCGCTGCGGGCGTGCCTTTCCGCGGACTGAATGGGAAGAGATGAATTTTCATGAACTCGGCCTGACGGCACGTTTCCATCGTCTCCTCAAATTCCTCCTCGGTCTCGCCCGGGAATCCAACGATGACGTCCGTCGCAAATGCGGGACGGTCCAGCAGGTCACGCATTCGCTGGATCTTGTCGAGAAAACTTTCGACCGAGTAACGGCGGCGCATCCGCTTCAAAACCGTGTTGGATCCGCTCTGCAGCGCGGGATGAAACTGTGGGCAGAGATGTTCACTGTCGGCAAAAGCGGATATCAGCTCGTCGTCGACTTCCGCCGCTTCGATGCTGGATAACCGCATCCGCCATGAACCCGGAATCTTGTCCAGTTGCCGCAGAAGTTCGGGAAGACGGAAACGGGACTGGCCCAGACGCGCCCGCGAAGTGTCGACACCGTAGTGCCCGACATGCACACCCGTAATGATGATTTCCTGATAGCCATTGTCGATCAACCGACGCACTTCCGCTTCGATATCCGCCGCGGATCTGCTCCGCAGACCGGGACGAACCTGAGGAATAATGCAGTAGGTGCAACGCAGGATGCAGCCGTCCTGAACTTTGACGTAGGCCCGACGACGGCCTTCAAAACGGCTGATCCCCGTGGGAATGTCGACGATCCCGTGCCGTTCCAGCACGTCTGGTAATTCCCGTTTGTCAGTCACAACTTCGAAGACCGAGGGGAGTCTTGAAATGGCCTGGGGATCTCGGGTCGCGTAGCAACCCATGACCAGCGTCCGTGTCCCCGGATTATGCTTTGCCAACTGCCGAATCACCTGTCGTGAACGGGAATCGGCGTTGGAAGTGACGGTACACGTGTTTACAACGCACAGATCTGCGGTTTCGTTCTCCCGAGCTTCCCGGAATCCGTTCTTCTCGAGTGCTTCGAGTACGAGTTGCGTTTCGTATTGGTTGACTTTGCAGCCGAGCGTCACCATCCGACAAAGTTTTTCGGCCATGTTATCCTCGCCCGCTTCGGGAGCGCCACCTCCAGAGAAAGCAGCGGAAAGATTCGACAAAAGAGGGATCGCTTCGGTTGGTTTGTCGTGTGCCAGAAGCGTGTATCCACGGGAGAAGCCCCGCAGCAACAAGCCCTTGGGCAGCGCTGCATCCCAAACGAAACTGTCTCGCGAGGAATTCGTTTAAGGCGAATTCGCTGTGCAACAATCGTATATTCGCAAGTCAGGCCACCTGCCGCTATGCGACAGGTGGCCCAAGATTGGTTTCCGACGACGAAAGACTTCTTAGCGGCGTCGCGAGTCGTCCCGTCGACTGTCGTGCCGACCACGATAAGATCCTCGTGATTCGGTTGGCGGGACGATTACAAGGTAGGAAATCGCTTCTTCCCAGGTAGGAATTCCTTCATAGCTGACCGGAAGAACGACTTCTTCATCAGCATCTTCGGACTCCGAATCGCGATCGACACTTTGAATCTCGTCCCCATGTTCTTCGTCGCTGAATTCTTCCGACACTTCTTCTTCGAGGTCTTCCGATTCCAATTCAGAAGCGGCGGGGATGTCTGAGCGTCGGCCGCGACGACGGCGGCGGCGGCGAGGTCGACGCACTTCGCGCTCTTCCTCTTCCGGCTCTTGAACTTCATCCGTGGCCTCGACCTCGGTGAGTTCTTCGTCAGCATCGTCATACGCAGCGGGTTCATCGGCGTCACACGAATCGTCTGCTTCGAGATCAGCGGGGACGCTGGCCAGATCCGATGCAGATCGACCACGTCGTCGTCGGCGTCGACGGCGTCGGCGTGGTGGTCCACTTTCCCCGTCATCGGAATCGAATACAGATTCTTCCGGCTCACTGGTGACGGCTTCATCGATGAATTCGTCGTCCGAATCTGACAGGAAGAGGTCACCTTCGAAATCGTCTTCCGGTTCAGGGCGTCGAGTGGCGACCGGTCTTCGAGCTGGCGGCGGGGCGACCTTGTCTTCACGTTTACGGACTGGTCGGGCTTGCTTTGGACGAGGAGTTTCGACGGCGTCTTCCACTCCGGAACCGAAGTCGTTCCCCACATATTCAGACGCAGTCTCTCGTGTCTTAACGTTCTCGGCGGGGCGCTGCGGTCGGCGTTCCGCCTGGGGGCGTTTGGCCGCAGCAGGTCGTTCTGGAACCGCTCGTTCGGCTGCGGGACGATCCGCTGGAGCAGCACGCCTTGGCTTTGGTGGCTGTTCCGTACGTGGGGGACGTTCTCGGCGCGATTCTTCGCGTACCTTTGGCAGATCATTGTCGTCGTCAGCAATCGTTTCCTCGACGGCTTCGAGATTGCGGCGACGTGGCCGTTCTGGTTGTTCTCGTCGGCGTTCTTCCCGGCGTGGTGCTTCCTCACCCCGAGCGACTTCCGGCCGGGGGGATTCGGCACGAGTTGGCTCGGCTGCCCGTCGCGGCGTTTCTGACCGGCGAGCTGGTTCTTCCCGACGAGGGGCCGATTCCCGGCGCGCTGGTTCGTCCCGCTGACCCCGACGAGGTTCGGAGGAACCCGATTCCTGCCGACTACGGCGTCCCTGAGATTCGTCAGTCCGACGAGCGGGAGGAGTTTTTTCGGACTCGTCCCAGTTCCAGGATTCGAGGATATCCCAGAACTCGTCATGATCCTCATTGCCAGGAACGGTTGATTTCTTATCGGTCTCGACAACTTCCTGAGCTGTCTCTTCGACTTCGTCAAACCCTGCCTCGGCCACTGTTTCCATTTCAGCCGCCGAGCTGGATAAGGAACTTCCCGTCACAGCAGCCGCCGAATGCGACTCGGCTACGGGTGCTTCGTCATCGGGAAGTTCAAAATCGTCGTCGTCGTTGAATTGGATCCCGAACAGATCTGAGGCAATTTTGCCCCAGGAGTCATCATCAGGAGTGGAACCGCGCTGTGCAGGATTTGCCATGAGTACTTGCTGGTCGATTAGGAGAAATTAAATGGGCGGGCAAGCTCCGCTGAGGCCCGCCCTAATCTGCTTGAACTATGGCGATTTGCCACGCCTTCTGCAACAGTCTTCGTGGGTTAGAGTTGGCAGGATCGGCGAATTCGTCGACCCTGCCCGCTCGGAGTCAACTGTTGCGGAATGAAACTATTTGTTGTTCGCCGTCACTCCTGGCCAGTCATCGGTCCGGAAGGGGGTCAGAGGCAGTCCGGCACCGCTGAAGACATTCACGATGGGATTGTCAGCCCAGCCGTAACGAACGGCCACGGGTTCGGCGACCTGATCGCTCGACACTTCAATCGTGTTGTCTGGCAGAATTGTCGCTGTTGCCCAATGGAATTTCTTGTCTTCACCAGCAATCGCGAATCCACGCAGTTCCTTAACGTCGAAGGGACGCCATCCGCTGTCGACATAGTCGAACGTCAGGACAATCTTGTTGTCCTTGGCAGTCATCGATTTGTATTGAGGACTGTGGTAGGGAACGGCCACTCCGTAGTCTTTTGCAAGTGCCCACCGGGCCAGTCGACGGCCGACGTCAACCTTGTTTTTCGGATGGATGTCTTTCCCTTCGCCGATATCAATAATGACCGCTTCGCCCGTCTTTGGCAGACGAGACATCGTCATGGTCTGAGCTTCGCGAAGTTCTGCCCATGCGCTATCGGTTGGCTGTGGCTGTTCATTCATGAAGTCCGCGAGTTGGACCCAATAGAAAGAGAAGTCGCCCTGACCCCACTCGTCGCGCCAGCTTTGGATCATAAGTGGGAACAGATCGCGATACTGATACGCGCGACTCGCGTTGGATTCACCCTGGTACCAGATCGCTCCTTTAATGCCGTAGCCGAGATGTGACTTCAGCACACCATTGTAGATGTTGGCAGGACGGTGGTTCCCGGCCAGCTGACCTTTGAGCGCCGTCAGCTCTTTTTTCTCTGCGTCCGAAAGGCTGTCCCCTTTGGCGACAAGTTCGTTGTGCCGGGATTCGATTTGTCCCCATCTCTCAAGCAGAGCCGAGTACTTTTCGTCGGCAGCGAGAAGATCGCGTTTAACCCAGGCTTCACACGCCGATCCACCCCAGGCGTTGTTGATCATCCCAACGGGGACACCCAGCGTCTGGTAAATCTGTCGGGCGAAGAAGTAACCGACTGCGGAGAAACCCCCGACATTTTCTGGTGTCGTCACTAACCACTTACGGTCGTCGTGGCTCCAGAGCGCTTCCTGAGTTCCCACTTGCGGAAAGTTAATCATTCGAATTTTGGGAAAATTGGCCGCCAGACGCTCCAGGTCAGGATCGTTGGCGAGATTCACCGACCACTGCATATTGGATTGCCCGGAGCAGACCCAGACTTCTCCGACCAGAATGTCGGAAATTTTGACTTCTGTTTTCCCTTTCACCAGCATCCCGTAGGGACCGCCGACGGGAATCGGATCAAGCATCACTTGCCATGATCCATCTGCAGCCGCCGTCGTAGTCTGACTTTGTCCGTTGATGGAAACCGTGACGGACTCGCCCGCATCGGCGCGTCCCCAGACCTTGTTCTTCTGTCCCTGCTGCAACACCATGTGATCGCTGAAAACGTTCGGCAGCTTTACATCTGCTCGAATCTGGGTCGTCAGCGCAGAGACCGCAAGTCCCATCGCCAAGAATTGTCTTGCCCCTGATGCCCATCGAGATGCCATTCCATTCCTCATGTTCGCTCTTCCTTTGTTTTGTTCCGTCAGAGATGAGTGCTCACACTCCAGAGCTGGCGCCAACCTCACCGGTGCGAGGAGCACACACGTAACGCTTCGTGGATGCGAAAACAACCGAACGGGGGGCAATTTGCAGGTCCGTCCCCTGCGCAGAAACGTTTGTCAGACACTTCCGTTGATTTCGGGGGCTCAGCCCCCACATTGCGAAAGGCCGAGGTCGCACTTCTGCTCGCGCGGCTGTCCCGTCATTGGTAACCGGCGGTTCGCTGGAAGTCGCTCGAAATTGCTGTGCGACAAGACACAGTCAGCACATGTGAACTTCTGAATACTGACCACAGCCCCCGCCGTGAACGTTCTCACGCAAGTGAGAACGTTCGCGATTCAGCGATTCG
>NZ_DASWWZ010000712.1:0-4821 GCF_036405755.1 Schlesneria sp. | reverse complement strand
AAGTGTCCGATCGCCGACATCGTGTTTGGATGTCTCACATTGCCACTGCGTCAGATTCACCAGGCCCCGGTGGTGCATCGCGACCCCTTTGGGCTGGCCAGTTGAACCGGATGTGTAGATCACGTAGGCCAGATGATGAGATTCCGCATCATTGAAGAGCGTTTCTTCTGGCGGGTCTCTCTCGAGCACGTCCCACTGGATTTCGTCGAGGAGCAGACATTGGGGCCCTTGATGACCTGGCTGCAACGTTTCAAACGTCCCCAGTCGGGCCGAAAGTTCACGGGTGGTGACGACCGCTTTGCAGTTCGAGTCACGTAGTAAAAACTCCAGTCGCTGCTGTGGCAGCGACGTATCAAGGGGAACGTAAGCGCCCCCCGCCTTGAGAATGGCGAGGATCGTCACAAATGTCTTTGGTGACCGGTCCAGAAAAAAGCCGACCCGTTCATCGGGCCCGACGCCGAGCGACCGAAGAATTCGCGCCAGGCGATCTGCCTGCTGATTCATTGTTCGATACGTCAGCGACTCATTTCCAAAGACGATGGCGACCGCATCCGGGGTTCGTGCCGCCTGTTCGGCGAACCATTGATGAATGGTAAGATTCTGTCGAAATGGGCTTTCTGTTTGATTCCATTCGACCAGAATCCGGTGACGTTCCTGTGGACTCATCACATTCAGCTGGGCGATCGCTTCGTCCGGACAGACGGCAATGGACTGCAATAACTCGGTGAGATTGTCTGCCATCCAGGCAGCGCTCGCCGGGCTGAAGAGGTCGGTAGAGTATTCGAGCCGACAAGTCCAGTCATCACCGACCGCCTGGACGTCGAGCATGAGATCGTTCTTGCTCGTTCCTGTGTGAAGTGCGACGGGGACGCCACGAACTTCACCGAGTCGTAAGTCGCCAATCGGTTCTTCCAGCAGAACGAACATCACTTGATAGATCGGTTGCCAGCCTGGTTCACGGCTGGAAATTGCAAGTTCAACCATCTGCTCGAATGGTAAATCCGCGTGAGCGAATGCCTCCCAGACGGTCGTGTTAACCCGCTGCAGTAGCTGGCGAAATGATTGGCTTGACTCAACCTGCGTCCGAATGGGGAGTGTGTTGAGGAAATAGCCCATCAGTGATTGAAGCTCGGGGCGTTCTCGATTGACGTAGGGAGTGCCAACAATGATGTCGGATTGACGCGCAATCCGCGCGAGCCAGATCTGGAAGCCAGCGAGAAGAAGTGAGAAGAGGGTTGCCCCTTCCTCGCGCGAGAGAGACCGCAGGCCGTGGACGACATCGCCATTCAGGTGGAACTCGTGAATCGCTCCTTTTCCGGTTGGGCGGGGTGGGGGGATTTGATCTTTCGGCAGCTCCAGTCGGGGAAGTTCCGCAAGTTGTCTCTTCCAGTATCCCCGTAGCTTTTCCAAGGGCTCACCCTGCAGAAGCTCACGCTGCCAGTTTGCAAAATCGGCATACTGCACGGTCAGTACGGGAAGTTCGACCGATTCAATCCTCTCATCCGCAGCGTAGAAGGCAGAGAGTTCCTCGCACCAGAGACGGATTGACCATTCATCAATGATGCTGTGGTGGAAGGTGATGACAAGCAGATGCTCGTGGTCGGCAAGCTCGACCCACAGGGCTCGCAACAGCGGGGGGCGGGAGAGATCGAACGGGTGGCGGACTTCTGCATTGAGATAGCCGCGCAGTTCTGACTGACGGTCCTCCAGGCGGACATTCTGCAGCTTAATTTCACGCCAGGGAAGGTCGAGTTTCTCGAGGGGGACCGACTGCTGCCGTAAGTCTGTCCCTTCCGCCACGATCGCGGTTCGCAAATTCTCATGTCGAGCCAGGGTGGCAAGACAGGCACGACGCAGGCGAGGGATGTCGAATTTTTCAGTGAACCTCCACGCGATTGGCTGGTTATAGGTTGCCTGATCAGGCAAGAGCTGCTGGATCAGCCACATTCCCTGCTGACCGAACGAAACCGGCAACGGAGCGTTACGTTCTCTTGCAGGAATTGTTTGAGTGACCGTTTCGATGGAGTTCATCGACTGCAATTTTTGGCTGAAGAGTTCCACCGTCGGGCATTCGAAGATCCAGCGAACCGGGACAACCCTTCCGACGACACTTTTAAGTTCGGCCGCGATCCTCATCGCCAGCAGCGAATGGCCACCCAGTTCGATGAATTGGTCGCGAATGCCAATCTGCCGAAGTCCGAGGACATTGCTCCAGATCGTCACCAGTGTCTTTTCAAGAGGGGTCCGAGGAGCGAGATAGCTGGTCTCGATCTCAGGGCGGGAGGAATCGGGGAGTGGTAATGCGCTCTGATCCAGTTTTCCGTTGATCGTCAGCGGCAGGTGTGCGAGCGGCACGAGTGCGGCGGGGACCATGTAGTCAGGAAGATGGCGTCGCAGGTGGCGATCAAGTTCACTCGCAGTGACGCGAGAGTTCTCCCGCGCAACGTAATAGCCCACTAAGCGAACGTCGTCGGTTTGGAACGTTCGCGTGATGACCGCCGCCGTCGCGACCGCCGGGTGGTCGCTCAGCATGGCTTCGATTTCGCCCAACTCGATGCGGTGTCCCCTCAGTTTGACTTGATGGTCGATTCGACCCAGAAAATCGAGGGTTCCGTCGAGGTTCCACTGGGCCAGATCGCCAGAGCGGTAGAGCAGCTCCTGCGGATCGTCCGGGAAGGGTGACGGGACAAATCGCTGCGACGTCAATTCCGGTCGATTCAGATATCCTCGCGCCAGCCCCGCTCCTGCGACGAAAATTTCGCCTGGCTGGCCCGGCGGGACCGGCTGAAACTGTTCATCCAGCAGATAGACGCGCAAGTCTGGCAGCGGGGATCCAATAGGGCTCCCCCCCCGCTCGATGTCATTGGCATTGATCTGGTGAAACGTGACATGAACTGTCGTTTCGGTGATCCCATACATATTGATGAGAGCGGGGCCGCCATCGCGATGACGCGACCACCAGGGTCTCAAGAGGCGCGGGTCAAGTGCTTCTCCTCCAAAGATCACGTACCGCAGTTCCCGCAGTTTGCTCGCTTCGTCTGTGAACTGCTCGGCCTGCATGAGCTGTCGAAAGGCAGAAGGGGTCTGATTCAGTACCGTCACGCCTTCGCTTCGAAGCAGATCCCAGAACTCATTCGGGGAGCGACTGACGGTATACGGGACAATCACAAGCTGGCCGCCGTAGAGCAGGGCTCCCCAAATCTCCCAGACCGAGAAGTCAAATGCGAACGAATGGAACAAGGTCCAGACGTCGTTGGGACCGAAATCGAACAAGGATTCTGTTCCGCGAAACAGTCGAATAACGTTTCGGTGGGTGATCACACATCCTTTGGGCTGTCCGGTGGATCCAGACGTATAAATAACATAGGCGGCATTATCACCTGCGATGTCGTTATCTCGGGACTCAATCCGGACTGTTTCCAGGGGGCCGACTTGAGAGTCGGGCACGACGATATTGAGACGTAAGCCAGCGTACCGACGCTCGGCCGCTTCGTCGCCGACCATGATCTGAATGCCAGCGTCGGCAATCGTGAATTCAAGGCGGCCCTGTGGATACGCGGGATCGAGTGGGACGTAGGCTCCTCCCGCCTTCAGAATTCACAGAATTCCGATCACGGTTTCGATCGATCGCTCCATGCAGAGCCCCACCAGTGTCTCCGCGGCAACGCCCAGACCGCGTAGCCGCAGCGCCAGTCTGTCAGCGCACTGATTGAGTTGCCTATAGCTCAGTTCCTGGTCTTCGTACTTGAGCGCGACCGCTTCCGGTGTTCGAGAGACTTGAGCTTCGAACAACTTGTGAATGGATTTGTCGCTTTGACCGAGATATCGCGGTGGCGATGCAGAAGGAGGCTCCGAACAGAAGGTGTGGGTCCAGGAGCTGCGGCCAGGAGAATGGTGTGACGTGGTGAGGCGAGGCAGAGACGTCGTCTGTTTAGGGTTCATTCTAGTAGCATGTTTATGTAAAAATGTTCAGTATGGCCCGCAAACGAGAATGACTCCTGGATGTCGCTGAGAAGCCCGCCATCGTTCGTGTCAAAAAATTGACAGTCACGTTTATACGGGTGCCAAGACCCCGGTAAAACTATGAAAATCAGGACTCTTCCGTGAATTTCAGGGGACCGAAGGATTTGAATGTGCTGTCGTCAAGATGACTTTTGTGCTTTGCGGCCATGATGCGGATGTGGGTGTGTTGCAAAGTGATGCGTGTACTTATGCGCGTTTATTATCTAAACGAAACAGCACTATTGGGGTTGCGTTTGATATTGCAGTTAAACCGGCTGGAAGCAGACGTGGAAAAGTGCGGAGTGGTGCAAAGTGAACCTTGGGCTGCGGGAACGCGCAGGGCTTTTTCCTGCGGGACGTTTGGTTGCGTCTGGACGCATCCTGAGGATACACTTCAGTTAACGCTGATGCGTTTGCCTGTTGAGACGGAACATTCCCGCCATCCATTCCCGCCCGAATTGCCTCCGCAATCCGCAATTTGCAGGAAACCGCATGCCAGTAAAACTCACCTCGACCTGCATTGCGAGTCTTTTACTGTCGTGCCTCGCGCTGGCAGTGATAAACCTGGGGTGGAGCGACCTGGCAACGGGGGATGACAACCCGGAGAAACCGTCTGCGGTCGATTCGCACGAGGAAGCTCTTTTCCGGGATCAGGTCCAGCCGCTGCTGCAGAAATACTGCTATCGTTGTCACGATGCCGAGACGATGAAATCGGGGGTTCGTGTTGATCACCTGACGGGGGGAGTCGAGGCTCGACAGATCCCGTTCTGGCTTGCCATCCGAAAGCTGATCGATGATCAGGAGATGCCTCCCGCGGAC
>NZ_DASWWZ010000711.1:0-2325 GCF_036405755.1 Schlesneria sp. | reverse complement strand
AGACGTCGTAGAAATTCCTGGGATTTCGTTCAACGGGAAGAGCAGCACCAGTTCAGATTCAAGAATTGAATTGACGGAAACAGACGGTGATTCAACGCTGGTCGTGAAGCTAATGGGGGCTGGCCGCGCTGGGTCTTATTCCTACCAGGGACCGGGGGAGGCACCTTTTCCCTTCACCCTGCCGTGGAAACTGAAACACATGACGAAGGGAGCATTGGAAGGGACGTTTCTAGTAGCCCCGGCCGGGCCGCAATCGTTCGCTGCCGGTGGGACACTGAATAACGGTCCCGTCAGTCGACCACTTCAGTCCCCCGTCAAAGTCAGTTTGAATTTAACTCTTCCACGACCACATTTCGTACTTTCAGTGACAGGGGCCGGGGACCGGTTTCCCTACATCATTGTGAAAGATCCGCGGGGGCAGGAATTAGACGGCGAGTTGCACAACGCTCAGGGACTGTTAATTTGGTTGGCGAAACGGCCCTGCGACGAGATTGACCGTGTGAATGCGACGCTGCTGTTACAGGTCCCCCGACTCTTCACATTTGATATCGCGCCGCCTGCCCCGCCACCGCGGCAACGCAATGGAAAGTTTTGACTCCAAGACCGGAGAAGCCAACGATGCGTCGATTGTTTGCGATGTTCGTGTTCCTGCTTTCTTCATCGATTTCGCAGGGGGCGGACAACTGGCCGCAGTTTCGCGGGCCGTTGGGAGATGGTCACAGCGACTCACAGAAATTGGCTCTGACTTGGGACGGCCAGCAGAATGTTGTCTGGAAAACGCCGATCCATGATCGCGGCTGGTCTTCACCCGTCGTCTGGAAGGATCAGATCTGGTTGACTACGGCTACGGCGGATGGGCACAAGTGCTATGCAGTCTGTGTCGATCGTGCGTCCGGTCGGGTCATTCACGACTTGCACTTATTCGATGTCGAAACCCCGCAGCCCATTGCTGCCATGAACAGCTACGCCTCGCCGACGTCGGTCATTGAGGAGGGGCGAGTCTATGTGCATTTCGGCACCTATGGTACTGCTTGCATCCAAACGGAATCGGGCGAAGTCCTCTGGACGCGGCGGGATTTGAACTGCGATCACCACGAAGGAGCGGGCAGCTCGCCCATGCTGGTCGACAATCTGCTGATCTTTAACGTCGATGGCCGGGATGTGCAGTACGTCGTGGCTCTCGATAAGTTCACTGGAAGCACCGTCTGGAAGACGGATCGCTCCGCCGACTTTCAGGATGTTCGACCTGACCTGCGCAAGTGCTACGGAACTCCGATCGTCGTTGAATCAGAGGGGCAGCGGCAACTGGTCAGTGTGGGAGCACGGGGGACAATGGCTTATGACATCGGTACTGGAAAGGAACTCTGGAAGGTGACCTACGGCGGCTGGTCGATCGCTCCTCGACCTGTCTACGGGCACGGGATGGTCTACCTGATCAACGCCTACATCAATCCGGAACTCTGGGCGGTGAAGCTGGGAGGAGCGGGGGATATCACGGAGACTCACATCGCCTGGAAGCACACCAAGACCATGCCGTCGCGCCCCTCGCCGTTGCTGGTGGATGACCTGCTGTACCTGATCAGTTCAGACGGAGTCGCGACCTGCCTGGAAGCGACATCCGGAAAGGTCGTCTGGCAGGAACGGATCAGCGGTAAGTTTTCCGCCTCGCCCCTTTACGCCCGAGGACGTGTCTACTTCTTCGACGAAAACTCGGTCACGACGGTGATCGAATCCGGTCGTCACTTCTCTAAGCTGGCGGTCAATGTGATGGATAATGAAGAACTGATGGCGACCCCGGCCGTCGCAGGTGACTCGTTGTATGTTCGGACCGCCACGCACCTGTATCGGATTGACGAATCTCAATAAACGAAGTGGCGGCAGTCGATGGATTCCGGTCAATCGGGTCGCCCGGCCGGGAGAGGACCCTGATGAGAGCGGCCCTCATGGATTCGTCCGTCCAACAGCTCCTGTGCAACTGTCACCTTCCTGATTTTTTACCTTGATGGGCACAACAAACCAGCGTAGTGCACAGCTTTGGGTGAGTTTTCGACACCCGTTCTCGGCCTCGGAATTTCTTTCGAAGTTGAAAGAGTTTCGCAATGCTGGACACTTCCGAACCTTCTACACTCCAGCGGGGTCCCGTCACCTGAGCTGTGGTTGTGAGGATGGATCTTTGTGAAGCGGGGCGAGGGAGAGCAAATGGCTGGGATATCGGATGGGGATTCTCGGGCCGCTGTGCGCCGAGAGCGGTTGATTCTCCTGATCCTGGCGGCGGTCCAGTTCACCACGATCGTCGACTTCATGATCGTGATGCCGCTGGGGCCG
>NZ_DASWWZ010000710.1:0-5820 GCF_036405755.1 Schlesneria sp. | reverse complement strand
CTGCGATTTGGAATCGCAGTCCCTGTTCTGGCATTTCTGATTATGAACATGCCTCCCCTTCCCTGGAAAGCGGTGGCTCCATTGGCCTTGCTGGGGGTCGTAGGGATCGGCATCGGACAGATCGCCCAATCCTTGGGAGTGGCGAGAACGCCTGCGTCGATTGGTACGATTCTTTCAGCCACTATTCCGGTGTTTGTCGTCGTATTTGCGACGATTCGACTGAAACAGTCCATCACGCGTACCCAAACTCTCGGGATTGCCGTGGCATTCGGGGGAATTGCCGTCGTGGCGACGGGTGGACCGTCGACTGAGACGGCCGCCACGCTGGCGGGGCCGCTGCTGGTATTGGCATCCGCTCTCGCGATTGCGTTCTATTATGTCTGGAGCGTCGAACTCACGCACCAATACGGCAGCCTCGCTGTTGCAGCGTGGAGCACCTTCTTCGGCTTCGCGGCGCTTTTGCCCTGGGCAATCTGGGAGGCCAGCTTCACCCCGTTTCAGCTCACGCTTCCCGCTATCGGGGCCGCCACGTTTCTGGGTCTGTTCGTTACGGTAGCAGGACTGCTTCTGTGGCTGAACATTCTGCGTGAAATACCAGCGCGAGTTGCTTCGAGCGTCCAGTTCCTGCAGCCCGTCTTCGGAATTGCCACGTCCACCTTCATTTTCCAGGATCAAATCGGATCACAGTTCGTGATGGGCGTCATTCTGATCCTGACCGGTTTGGCACTGACGGTTCATTCACGCAGTCAGGCCGCTTAGGAACGCCCGGCTACAGCGAGTCTCCTCTTCGAGATGACCGAGCACGAATCTGCCCGGTTCCCCTTCACGGAGAGTCCCCGCCGACGCACCTTCGCGGCCACTGCGGCGGCATCGACCGCACGAGTTTTTATCGAGCGGAACGGACCAGTTCATTGTGCGGACGCTAACCGCAGGCGGGACTGGGCGGCACGTCTGAGGATTTCGTCCTCTTCGAGGGCCGACCCGTGCTTCGTGAGACTCATCGGCATTCTGACTTTGACTGGCCTCGGCAGGCCGGCCTCCGAGTTGTAGACGTAAAACTGCCCTGCTTCTAACGTGGCAATGTCGTCACCCCGTCCTCCTCGCTCCTGAAGCTGCTCCTGAATGGTCTTAATCGACGTGGGAGAACTGGCGCGGCCGTAGAAGTGAGTGGCACAATTGCCGATGATCCGGTTTTCAATCTCTTTCGGATTTTGCGTCGCGAAGATCAGGCCAAGGTGGTACTTCCGCGCCTGTGACGCCAGCAGTTGCAGACTGACCTTAGACGGAATCGACTTTTGCGAAGGAATGAAGTCGCGCGCTTCGTCCACCACCAGCAGCCCGCGCAGTGCTCGATGGGGCGGCGTCGGGTTTTTCTTGATCCAGGTGAAGAGTGTCATTCCCAGTTGATACACAAACTGCTGCTTCAGCTCGGCGGAAGCGAGTCCCATCAGACTGATGATCGAGATTCGCGGGCCGGCCTTCAGTTTCCTGACGTCACCGAACAGGATGGCGGGATCCAGCCCCGTCCCGATGCCGCGCAGCATCGGATTTGTCTCGATGCGGGCCAGCAGCAAGTCAGCCATTTCCTTGGCGAACTTGCTTTCTCTCGCCATTCCCAACCCGGCTTCTTCGGGCAGGTCAGATAAAAGTGCGATGAAATCGTGCAGGTCTCCCGCACCGTTGTGGGCAAAGTAGCGGAGGGCCCGTGACAGCAGGCCGCGCTTGTTTTCGTTCGTCCCCCCCTTCCCGTTAATAACGAGCGAAGCGAGGCCATCAACGGCGGCATCAATCGCTTGCCTGAGCGCTTCGCTATCCGAAGCAGCCCCGGCGAGATCTGGCAGGGGTTCGAGCACCAGCGAATTGCCACTTTCTCGTCCCGGCGTCCAGTAGACGATATCCGTCGTCTCATGAAAGGCCTTCGCTTTTTGCGCGTCCCCTTCCATCCAGCCTGGGTGCGGTTCCGGCCAGTGATCCCCCAGAGCGGCCAGATCGTTGGCGCCGTCGATCACGATGGAAGGGATCCCGACCAGTGCGGCCTCTTCAATGATCCGCTTGAGCAAACTCGTCTTACCAGACCCCGCTCCGGCCAGAACCACGGTGTGCTTTTCCAGCAGTGACAACGGAAGCGTCACCTGCTCGGTATGCTTACCAACCTGACGGGTTCCAATCGGTATCTGATCCGGTAACGCGCCGACTCGGCTAACAGGTGCTTCACCTTCTAATTCGACTTGTATCTTTCCCCCCTGATCGACTTGCGCGGTCGGCTCAGCTTCTGATGTATCAGGTGTATTGAGTGGGGATGGTGTCGCCGGTGTTCGACTGAAATTGTGAACGACGGATTCCGTAGTCTCGTCCTCTACGGGTGCGCTGTCCCTGATTTCCCCAAGACATTTCAGGACCGCCTGCAGCCACGGCAATCGCGATGCATGACGCTGCCCCCTCAGCCACTCATCAAGGCCGATCGGACCTTCTGACTGCAGCATGTGTAGTGCATGCAAGGTCCTGATGTGCTCGGCCTGCGGTGCACACCATTCCCCACCGCTGCGGTTATACCGCTCAACCAGTTCTTGAGTGATCTTTCCTCCTGGCGGGGGTGTCGTCCTGAGCAGCACACAGTGGCGGAAGGGCAACTTCTGATCGATGCCCGACCCGTCGATCGCCCCCTTCACCCTCCCCTGGAAGGCATTGGCATTCGTCCGCTGCAGAGCCCGCATACTGAAGTGCTGCTCCCTGTCATTCTCGTCGTGGTTAATGACTCGAATGCGCGCGTGAAGCGACTTCGTATTCTTTCCACCGGGAAACTCATCGACAACCGCGTCAAGGCCACGCGGCCAATCGATCTCTTTCAACAGGCAACGACAGGCCGAAATCAGCATCGGTGCCATTCGTTCATCTGCCGTCGACTCTTCCAGAATCGTTTGTACGGGCGCCGTTTCATAAAACCGCGTGAATAACTGGTCCAGTTCCGGATGCACCCCGACAGGGAGAGAGACAGCCTCCCCCTCGTCAGTGAGACTGAGCAATTCCGTCACCGTTTCGGACGCCAGACAACGACGTTTATGCCGTTCACACGTTTTGAGCAATTCCCGGGGAGAAACCCCACTGATGTTGCGGAGGGCCCGGGGTGAGACGGGCCATGTGGGATACGGGGGATTAAATCCCATGCTGCGGCAGCCGGCTGTCGTGCGAGGGAAGAGCAGGCTTGCCGCCACTTCGGCATTGTTCAACGACGGAAGGAGGCGAGCATCCTCAAACCGATCCTGCCAGGACTGAATGGAGTACTTCCGCAATGCGGCGAGCGTGCTTTCAATGCACGAAACGACCGTCAGCGTGCGATAAGTCTGATCGAACATGGCACTCAGGCCTTTGGAAATCTCCTGAATGATCGACAACGCCCTCAGCCCCTCCGGAGTCGACTCGATTCCCCCTGCCTGTGCCGCAGGATCGAGTTGCGCCACGATCGGGTCGAGCTGATCGAACGCCACGACCGTCGATCCGCAAAGACTCATCATCCACGAAAGGGCTTTGACGATGCGAATCGGCTCTTCCTGATTTTTGGTGAAACCGAGCAGCTTTCGCATCTCATCGTCGACGGGATTGGCATTAATCCAGCTCAATCCTGCAGCGCTCACCGATGGATCATGGGACGTCGTTGCCAGGATCGCACGGATCACATCCTGATACATGGCCGCTTCGCGCGGGTGGATCTTTCGAATCGCAGTGACAACGGCAGTCACCTGCTGGGCGTGCTGCTGCTGTGAAAATTCCGCAAACCGTCCCAGAGCCCGCTCCGCGGTCACGTCGTAGTCGATCAGCTTCAGGAACTTTTCTAACAGGGTCCGCTGCTGGAACTGTCCCGGGATGTACTCCACCTGCAGCGAGTCGAGATATCCCTGCAGCACCGTGCTCCAGAAATCACGTACGTCAGTCATATCAACCAGTACGAACGAGATCCCTCGGGCTGCGGCCTGCTGCCGACAGACAGAAAGAAAATGCGTCTTCCCACACCCGGCGCTCCCCACAAGCAGCCACCCCAAAGGGGAATTCGCACTCTTATCGACCTTCAGGGAATCGAGCCGTCTCTGAAACTCGTCCCGTAAGCGGGTATGAATCTCGCTCGAATCATACGCCGCATCCGCCCAGACGCTTCTGAGATGCATCGTCCAGTCGTAATTGATTTCGCGGAGTGCGGCGAGTTCCAGAGCGGCGTCCTGTATCGGTGGCTCAACGACAGCGGGCATGAATTTCTCCTGGCCGTTCAGTAACCGTTCGCGTTCGAGATCTATCTGGGATTCGACAGGTACAGAATGTGACGGTCCTTCCCCTGACTGTTGGACAGCGCCGCCTCTTCATCAGCGGTTCGGATCTCGCGGGGATCATCCAGCGGCATGATGGACGCGGCTTCCGATTGTTCCAATTCCCGCAGAGCATGGTCGAGTTCAGGTCGCGGGACGTCGGCGAGCCGCGACCGCAAGTCGGCCAGGCGGATTCGTACTCCGTACACTCCATCCCCGGCAATCTGAAAACAAGCGTCGTACAATCGCCGCTTGAGTCCGTCTGACAGCTCACCGGGCTCTTCCGAAGAAACCTCCTCCTGAATCCGCCGCAGAGATTCCTGGCCATCAATCCATGCATGCCTGTCGTGGTCACGCTGAGCCGTCTGGGTGAGAGATCGATCAGGCAAATCCTTCGCAGATTCCCGTATCTCTTCCCCGGAAGAAGCCTCTTCACGAGTGACCTCAGTCTTCTCAGAACTAGTGCCTGGTATCTCCTGACTGACATTTGGTGTCTCGGGGATCGTGAAGAACGATGCCAGGGATATTGCCCCCGAGCTGACGTGAGCTTTCAGGAGCTGCAGGACTTTGCTCAGAATGACCAGGCCTGCAGTCCCCGTCGTGGGCAATGTGGCGTCCAGATGCGTTTCTGCCCACTTCCAGCCCTTCTCTGTCAGCGTCGCATGTAACGCCGCACGGGCCTTGAGGGATTCCTTCTGTTTTGAGACTTGGATTAAGCCTGATGTCTCAAGCGTTTTTCGTTCGTGCGCGGACAACTCGGGTTTCGTCTTGCCAACGTAAAAGCCTTCCGGCTGAGTCAGCAGCCGCAGTAGGAACAGAGCCTGTCGTGGATTTACTTCGTCGGCCATCACGATCGTCCTCCCGATATATCCCAGTGATCAGACTTCAACATCTATCAGAACGAGATTGAGCCATCCCTGCTGAAAGAGCGTCCTATAAATGGTCAATCGCTTTGGTCAGAGCCGTCGGTGCTACCGAGCATGGCAATTCGGACGACAGGCGTCGCTTAACGCAGCTGGACCAGTCTCCGGATCTTTTCCACAACCCGATCCGGATTCAAGAGTAATACATCGTGAGGAACTCTCATCACACGGTAGCCACTTATTAAAAGTTCATAGTCGCGGTGACGATCAAGGACGAACTGAATGGGAGTTGCGTGCCAGTAATACCCATCCACTTCTACAATGACTCTACCGTTCCGCCAGACAAAGTCCACTAAGTACGCCTCGCCCCCCGATGTCGTCACCCAGACATTACATTCAAATAGTCCCGCAAGTTCCCTATCCGAACAAAGCCGTGACCAGAGTAATTGCTCACCCTGACTTCCCGGGTGAGGTCGCCCGATCAGGGGATGGATGAATAATTCTCGCCGGAAGGACCGAGGTTGTTCGCGGGATTCTGCAAAAAAGCGAGACGGCTCGGTGCCTGCCCCGGACTCGGCCTCGATATCAAACTCAGAACTCCTGTCGAGGTGAAAGCCTTCAACGATGACTTCATCGCCGTGACTGACTTCATTTTCAAGACT
>NZ_DASWWZ010000709.1:0-1516 GCF_036405755.1 Schlesneria sp. | reverse complement strand
TTGCTGTCGATCTGGTCCTCGCGGAACCCGAGGTGGCGCAGCCGCTGTTCATGAATTTTGACGAGCGAGGGCGAATGTGGGTGATGCAGTATCTGCAGTATCCAGAGCCTGCGGGGCTGACTCTATTGAGTAAAGATCAGTGGTGGCGAGCGGTCTATGACAAGGTCCCCGATCCACCACCGCAGGGCGAGAAGGGCCTGGACAAGATCACGATCCATGAGGATACCGACGGTGACGGTGTTTACGATAAACATGTGACCTTCGTCGATGACCTGAATATCGCTACGGCCTTCGTACAGGGCCGCGGCGGACTCTGGGTGCTCAATCCTCCGTACCTTTTGTTCTACGCGGACAAGGACGGAGACGACGTGCCTGACGGTGATCCGGAAGTGCATCTCTCAGGGTTTGGCATTGAAGATACTCACTCAGTTGTCAGCAGCCTGCGCTGGGGACCGGACGGATGGCTGTATGGAGCCCAGGGGAGTACGGTCTCGGGGAGTGTTCGGATTGGCTTGCCGACGAAGGACGAGGGGAAGCGACCCGTTCCGACAGTGCATTCGCTGGGACAGAACATCTGGCGGTATCACCCCGTCACACGCACGTACGAAATCTTCTCGGAAGGGGGCGGAAACGCCTTCGGACTCGAAATTGATTCGGCAGGACGCATTTTCTCGGGACACAACGGCGGAAATACCCGTGGCTTCCACTATATGCAGGGGGCCTATCTGCAGAAGGGATTCTCGAAGCATGGCCCGCTGTCGAATCCTTATTCATTCGGGTACTTCCCGGCCATGGAGCATCACAATGTTCCCCGGTTCACTCATGAATTCATTATCTATGAAGGGAGTGGTGGCCCCTTTGGTCTGCCCGCACGTTATCAGGGTAAGCTGTTCGGTGCGGCTGCGATTCTCAACCATGTGGTGATGAGCGACGTCGAGCGAATCGGTTCGACGTTCAAGACCAAGGATATCGGCTACGCCATTGATTCTTCGGATACCTGGTTCCGCCCGGTCGACGTCAAAGATGGTCCCGACGGCGGGGTCTATGTGGCAGACTGGTACGATGGACAACTTGCCCATACCGCGAACTATCAGGGGGGACTGGATCGGGAGCATGGCCGGATCTACCGGATTCGATCCAAGTCGTCGCCGAAGCCGGGGCAACCGATTGCCGGGCTGCCGCAAAAGTCGATCGCCAATCTGACTTCGATGGAACTGGTGAAGCTCCTGGCCAGCCCGGATCGTTGGCATCGGGAGACGGCCCGCAGGCTGCTCGCCGACCGGCGTGATTCTGCGATCGTTCCTGCTGTGAAGAAGCAGTTGTTTGACGTGAAAGGGCAGTTGGCGCTGGAACTGTTGTGGGGACTGTATCTGTCGGGAGGGCTGGACGAAGCGACGGCGCTCAAGGCTCTGGATCACGCAGAGCCGCAAGTCCGCCTGTGGTCGATTCGATTGCTCGCCGATGACCGGCGACTCCCCTCGGATATTGCCGCTCGGGCAGCCAGTCTGGCTTTGAC
>NZ_DASWWZ010000708.1:0-4151 GCF_036405755.1 Schlesneria sp. | reverse complement strand
GGATGCGGTCCCTTGTAGTGGGGTTCAATTGGATGAATGTTGACGAAAACACCTCAGCCCGAAAATCGAGCTGAGGTGGCGATGAAGACTTCACACAGGCCTGCCGATGCGAGCCGGTTTTACGACAAGAGCAAGCGAAGGTCGTCTGTGGTCAGAGACTGCATAATCGAGTTATTCTGTTCCAGAATTGCGTCGGCGAGTTCGCGTTTTGCTTTTTGCAGTTCCGCGATTTTTTCTTCGACGGTGTTCTTACAGATCAATCGATAAGCAAATACCTGGCGAGTTTGTCCCACGCGGTGGGCACGGTCGATTGCCTGAGTTTCGACGGCGGGATTCCACCATGGATCGAGAATGAAAACGTAGTCGGCCGAAGTCAGGTTCAGACCCAGCCCCCCCGCCTTCAAGCTGATCAGGAACACGCCGCAATTTTCGTCCGATTGGAATCGCTCGACGCGCTCTTTGCGGTCTCGCGTCTGGCCATCCAGGTACTCGTAGACAATTCCCTTCTTGTCCAGCGCCTGCCGAACAATCGACAACATGCTGGTGAACTGAGAGAAGACCAGCGTCTTGTGCTTTTCTTCCAGCAGTTCTTCCAGGTGAGGGATCAGCACGTCCAGCTTGGCACTCGAATCGTCCGGGGTTGAACGATTGAGCAAAGCGGGATGGCATGCTGCCTGCCGCAATCGCAACAGGGCTTCGAGCACGTGCATTCTCGTCTTGGCCATTCCCTGTTCGGCAACCAGGCCCAGCAACGAATCGCGATAGTGGTCTCGCAGCTCGTTGTACAGCCGCTGCTGGTCGTCTCCCATCTCGCAGAAAATAGTCTGTTCGAGTTTTTCGGGAAGCTCGCTCGCCACGCTCATCTTGGTACGACGCAGGATGAGGGGCCGAAGTCCGTCGGACAAGACTCGCCGCGTCTCCTGGTTGCTCGGATCTGCTGCATGCTGCTTGAAGGCAGAGCTTCGACCCAGCATACCTGGGTTCAGGAACTCAAAGATCGAACAGAGATCGCCAAGATGGTTCTCGATGGGCGTACCGCTGAGGCCGACGCGGTGCCGGGACTGCAGCAGCCGAACGGCCTTGGCAACTTGAGATGTCGAGTTCTTGATCGCCTGAGCTTCGTCGAGAATGATGTAATCGAACGACAGTTCCTTCAGAATCAGAATATCGCGACGCAACGTTCCATAAGTCGTGAGAATCAGGTCGTGCTTCGTGAAGTCGTCCCTCATCTTGGCTCGATCCAGACCCGCGTATTCCATGACACGCATGGCGGGAGTAAACCGTTCACACTCATGTTTCCAGTTGAACATCAGTGATTTGGGTACAACGATCAGAGTCGGATTACGTTTCTTGACTCTCAGGCGTCGATCCTCCAGGAAGGCCAGCATCTGGATCGTCTTACCGAGACCCATGTCGTCTGCGAGACATCCGCCGAAGTTGAATTCCTCGAGGAATTTCAACCAGCCAATCCCTTCTCGCTGATAAGGACGCAGTTCACCCTGGAACGTCGCAGGTTCCCGTTCAGTCTTGATCCCATCGAATGCGGCAAGACGCTCACGAGTTTCCAGAAACTTCGCGTCGAAATCAACGTTCTCCTTCGACGCCAGCAATGCATCGACGATGCTGACCTGAACAGCACTGAACCGCAGATGCTCGCCGTCCGCGACGCCCAGACCTGCCAGCAAGCCGTACTTGACGAGCCATTCTTCGGGAAGGATCCCCAGCGAACCGTCGTCCAGAACGATCGTTCCATCGCCACGTGCCAATGCGGCAAGCAGTTCCGGGAAGGTGACACGAGCACCGTCGAAATTGACGTCGCCGTGCAGTTCGAACCAGTCCACCCCTGACTTGACCTGGAACTTGAGGTCAACTGCCTGGCGAACTTGCTTCCCGTCGGCGCGGACTTGCCATCCTTCGGCCATCAGCTTGCGAACGGCGGGGGCCAGATCACGTGCGGCGATTTCCGCATCGTGCGCCCCTCGTTTCTGATCCAGCAATCGGCGGAATCCATAGTCCACGAGTTGAGACCAGGCGAACGCTTCCTTCGGTTTGTCTCGGACCAGGCAGCGGCTGGCTTCGCGCTGCACGATCGCCCATTGGCTGCTGGAAGCACGGATGGACAGACCGTCGTAGTCAAACAGCACTTCGGCCTTAAGGCGATCATTCTGCCAGCGGGATTTACCCGGTGCGTGCACGATGAGAATCGGCTTGGGTTCCAGCACGACTTCCATCAGCTTCAGCTCTTCTGGCAGTTCCAGACGGGGCAGGGCGGGCATGTCGAGCAGCCGGTCGACCAGCTCATGCTCTTCCCCGATCGGAACTTTCAGGTCGTCTGAACGGCGCAACAGGGTCACCCAGGGAAATGCGTCGAAATCCTGAAATGGACGAACCTGGGTATTGGTAATGGCCAAGCCACCGGGAACGACCAGAACCGGATCCTTCAGCGACATGTGCTCATCACCGCGACGGAGCGAGCCGCGCAGCTTCCAGGCCTGTTCAGCTTCTTCAAACTCAACCTTCAGGCAGAGTTCCCAGTTGCCGTCTTCGTCCCAGGCGAGAGTCTCGGTGACGCGTTCCTCGTCGCCCAGAATTCGGATGCGGCCCGTTGCGCAGATGGCAGGGAGCAGCAACTGACACAGATCGTGCGGCAGACGATAACGATGTGCGGCAAGACTGTCGGTCACCGGTCCCGTCATCGAACTTCGATCGGGCGTTCCCCCGACGAGGTGGGCCAGGATCCGTCGATCTTCGTCGTCGTCAATGTCTTCAAACTTGCCTGGCTTCAACTTGAGGGGTTTGAGCTTGCCCCACTCGCCGTTAGACCGGCGCTGCCGATGCGAAGTCTGGATGACGATCAATCCGGCTTCTTCGCTGGCGACGGCATCAATTTCATAAAAAATCTGACGTTCGCGACCAGCCGAAGCAGATCCCGAAGTGGCGTCTTCTCCCTGCATCGCTTTACGAAGTTCGCTCAGCTTGGATTCCCATTCGCGCAACCGCGGGGCTGCTGCCGCATCGAGTTCGGCGCGAATGGACTCCCGCTCGGCCCGTTTCTGGGACCGCGAGCTGCCCATCGGCATGTAAGCCGCCTCGTCGTCTTCGTCCCAGTCGTCGCCGCCGAAATCAAGCGGTTCTTCTTCCACGGCGAAGGGGGGAATATGCCCTTGTTTCGCACCATCACCAACATATTTGCCGGCATCCGCAGCCAGAATGGTAGCCCACAAGTGCTTGCAATGGGGGTTGCCACTCTTGTTGGCATCGGTGCCGATGCAATTGCATGACAACTTCAAAATACCGTTGTCACGGCTGAGTTGAGTCTGGTATTCGACGCCATCACGGACGATAGCAAACAGATGGTCTGGCGTGACGCGAATCACCGCAACACGCTCCGCCTGAATGTAGGCAGCCCCTCGGAAACGAATATCTCCGCGAAACTTGCTTTCCAGCAGTTCCGACAACGTCATGAACGTGTCCCTGTTCCGGTCTAAACAACGAGTCTTCGAAATGCGCGCGGCAACAGGCCGCATCAAATTGCGCGAGCCAAGTAAATTAACCGATCCGAACAATAGTGGGTAGTCTGGACGGCTCGGACTCAGAATCCGCACTTGACCCGCTTGAAATGAGGTGAAAAGCGGCGGTGATGCGGACTCGATTTGCGACTGATTCCGGGGATGGCGAGTATTTTTCAGCGACCTCCCGCCACCTCAGGTACCCGCAGCTCGTTGAGGGTTGGCAGATCGCGGGTGAATCCAGCGTCGTCCAACACCGGCAGGCGAGCAGAGTTGGCTCGCCTGTCAGGAGATTCAGGAAACCGCTCGACCGCTCGACAGATTACTCGTTACTCAGCTGCGATGTGAGCCCCTTTCTCAGCCACCGCTCGTTTCATCAGTGGGATCACCAGCAGCAGCGACAAAGCCAGGATGGCAAACAACCAGAAATCGTCGAAGTACGCCAGTGACGCGGATTGCTGGTGACGAAGCTCTGAGAGAGCCTGCAGGGTCATCTGTTGGGCTCCGGCAGCGTCCCCGGTCTGCTGGACGAACAGTGAGTTGGTCTGATGAAGAAACTCATTGAAACTCGGGTTGAGCGGGTCGAGGAATTCCCCCGTACGTGCCGTGTGGAACTGGTCCCGTCGAATCTGGATTGTCTGT
>NZ_DASWWZ010000707.1:0-4534 GCF_036405755.1 Schlesneria sp. | reverse complement strand
AGTTCATCCACCCTTGCTTGGACGCATCAGAAGCAAGGTCCGCAATCTCTGCGGGAGTCCGATCCAGCATTCGGGTCCAGATTGTATCGAGCAACATTTTGCCGCGCGTCCCGCACAAGTAGCCGAGCAGCAATGCATACGCCACCAGCACCGGGGTCACGACCGGACGGGTCCGCTTCTTGTTGATCCTGCCGGTCAGATACCCCGCCTGAGTCCACGATGATGCAAGATTCTGGGAAGTGGACATGAGTGTGGCAGGACTGAACCTTCCCGAAAATTTTTCCCCCAGTTGCCTGGCAACGTCTGTAGAACTGGCAAGGGCCCCGACCGGGACTGCAACCACGGACGGTGTCATCTCACGCAATAGGGCATCACGAGCAGCAGCAGCCAAACACGCCAGCATGGGCCGAGCCGCAGGATCAGCGGTCCAAAAATGCCGCAGGAGTCGGAAGACCGGACGGGTATGGTCGAGTGTATAAAGTTCCACGAGCCGCTGGGCTGTTCGCTTTCGGGTCGTCTGCGTCGGTTTGCCCAGAACGTTTTGCTCAACGACAGCGGAGATGTATTCGTCGGTCTTCGCCTTACAGTCCACGTGATCCAAGGTGAGTGACAACTCGGCAAGCATCATCGTCCGGCTGGTATGGACGCTCGACAGCCCATCGCCGAATCCAAGTGAAGTGTTCAACTCGGACCGCGATGACTTAAGATTGGCCCTTTTAGGCATCTCCAACTTCCACTGTCAATATTCAGAACACGTGTCGAGCGTCGAGCAAAATCGGCGGCTCGATTCTCAATTCGGGTGGTTGCGATGCGAAAGGCTACTGTGCGACAATGAAATTATAAAGAGACCGCCGCTCTGGGCATTGAGTACGACCAAACTCAAGATTTGCTGACCGATTTCTTTCCCTCCTCAAAGACTCATACGAACTGGCGGAAGAGGGGCGGAATGGGTGCTGCCAAGTTTACGGAGACCGGGCATCTCGACCGGCGACTGGCGGAACGTCAATTTCGGCTCAACGTTCGCCAAGATCATCAAACGGGCGGGGCTGGTGGCCTGGCCAAGAGCATGGCACAACCTGCGAAGTTCGCGTCAGACCGAACTGACAGAAATTTTCCCCAGCCACGTCGTCAGCGGGTGGTTGGGCAACAGTGAACGAGTCCCCGAAAAGCACTATCTGCAAGTGCTCGATTCGCATTTCGAGAAAGCAACCAGTGCAGACTGTATGCGTCCCTGTATGCAGAATCGCGATGAAACAGCAGGCAACGCACCGCACAGCAAGCAGGCAGAAACGAAAAAAGCCCCTGAAATTCAGAGGCTTACTGCTTCATACGCAGGCATGCAAAATCGAAAAATGGGCGATACTGGATTCGAACCAGTGACTTCCACCGTGTGAAGATGGCACTCTAGCCGCTGAGTTAATCGCCCTGAGTTTCTTCCGGCTGGTCATTGCTTTGATCACACCGGATTACGGTCAATTTGTATCCGTTGACGCGGGTGTCGGCAAGGAAGAGCGATCGGTGATTGCTGAGGTTCGCGCCATCTGGTCGGATTTCTTGTGCACAATCCGACCAGATGGCTGGGTTCGACACGGGCAAGGTCCCTGCGCGGATGCAGCGGGTTTCGCTGAGATCGCTCGAAATGGTACTCGACCTACAGCTTGTGACAGCTCGTCTTATCGCGACCAATTATTGCGACCAACTGGTGGGCTGGCGCACCCAGCGGTGTTCTTTCAATTGCTCGCGAAGTGAATTGGGCAAGGTTCCGGCGTCACTGGTCGCAAGATTCGCTTCGACATTTCGCACGGATCTCATTCCTGGGATCACGGTCGAGACGGCCGGATGTGAGAACGAGAATTGAAGTGCCATTTCTGCCATCGTCATTCCGGCTGGAATGAGAGAGCGAAGGGCGTCTGCTCGATCCACACTGGCATTCAAATTTTCGGGGACGAAATAGGTACTGCGCCAGTCTTCCCTGGGCCAGGTGGACGACTTGGTCAAGGTTCCGGTGAGCGTCCCTTCGTCGAACGGGACGCGGGCGATGACTGCCACGTCGTGCTTCTGGCAGGCCGGGAACAATTCGTCTTCCGGGTTCTGATCAAAGATGTTGTAGATGACCTGGACGGCGTCGATCAGTCCACTCTTCACCGCCTCGATCCCGTTCCAGGGTTCCCAGCGATTGAGGCTGATGCCGATGGCCTGGAAAAGCCCCTGTGCCTTGAGATCGGTCATCTTGTGATACCAGCGATCATCGCGCAGCCAGCTGTCTTCCCACGTGTGAAACTGCACGAGATCAAACGAAGCGAGTCCGGAATTCTTCAGGCTGGAGGTGACGTACTCTTCGATGTGCTCGGGAGGAAAGCAATCGTCGAGTGAGTATTCGCGGCGACTGGGCCACTTGAAATTTTTCGGAGGGATTTTTGTGGCTGTGTAGAGCTTCCTGTCAGGAAAAGCACGGACCAGATCACCCAGGATGGCTTCGCTTTTCCCGGCGCCATAGCCCCAGGCGGTGTCGAAAAAATTACAGCCCAGTTCCACGGAGCGGTGCAGGGCGCGGTTCACTTCGTTCAGGTCGGAACCGGTCCAGCCAGCCATGCCCCACATTCCGTATCCGATTTCGCTGACTTGCCAGTCGGTTCGTCCGAATCGTCGATATTTCATAGACCCTGAGGCCTCCTTTGAATTCGTCGTCGATGAAAAATTGCAGGATGCGGAAGGGAGCAAATGTGTCGCAGAGGATGGCTTCCGGGACCGACAGCGGTTTCCTGACGGCTAGGTGATAACCGTCGCGTCAACTGAAGTAAAGCAGGGGGATATCCTGACTTACTGACGTCCAGGTCCTGTCAGTTGAAGTCACGTCGGAAGGGAGGCCTGAATCGCTGACTTTGACAGGGCTGGAAATGTCGCTTTTCTCACAAGATTGATAGCATACCCGACGAAAATTGAGGGTGGAGCACCTGGAAAGCGAGCGGAGACGACGATGCTGATTGGTTGCGTAGTTGTGTACATGATGATCACGGTTGCGATTGGCATTTACGCATCGACTCGTGTGCAGAGTTCCAAAGACTTCATGGTGGCAGGACGATCGTTGCCGCTGTACATGAACTTTGCCTGCGTTTTCGCGACCTGGTTTGGGGCCGAGACTGTTCTTTCCGTCTCATCCAAGTTTGCTCACGGTGGGTTGACCACGGTCTCGGGCGACCCCTTCGGAGCCTCACTCTGTCTGATTCTGGTCGCGTTCTTCTTTGCCCGCACGTTCTACCGCATGGAATTGATGACGATTGGCGACTACTACCACCTGCGATATGGAAAATTTGTTGAGATTGTCACGTCGCTGGGGATTGCCAGTTCCTACCTCGGCTGGACGACCGCTCAACTTTCCGCATTGGGACTGGTCATCAACGTTCTTTTCCCGGCGATCACTTTGAACCAGGCGATTCTGATTGGTGCGGTCATTGTGACCGTGTACACGATGTTTGGTGGAATGTGGTCCGTTGCTCTGACAGACGTGGTCCAGACGGCAGCGATTGCGATTGGGCTTCTGGTTGTGGCGTATATTCTTGGCCACAAGGCGGGGGGGATTGACCACGTCTTTGCTGAGGCTTCAAGTCAGGGGAAACTGAACCTTTTCCCGCAAGCCAAAACTGCTGCGTGGATGGTTTTCCTGGGTGAGTTCATCACGATGTCGCTTGGATCGATTCCTCAACAGGACGTGTTTCAGCGTGTGACGAGTGCCAGGAATGAACGGACGGCCATGATTGGAACGATGATGGGAGGTGTTTTCTACTTCCTGTTTGCATTCGTACCGATGTTCATCGCATTCGCCGCGACCATGGTCGATGCCAGTTTTCTCACTCAGTTCGAGGCGGCGGGCGAACGCGAGGTCCAGAAACTGCTGCCGACTCTGATCTTGAAAGAGATGCCGATCTGGTGTCAGGTGTTGTTCTTTGGCGCGGTCCTCTCGGCCATTTTGTCGACCGCCAGCGGAACATTGCTCGCGCCTGCGAGTTTGCTGACGGAAAACGTGCTGAACCCGATCACCAAGGATTTCAGTGATAAGTCGCTGTTGTGGCTGCTGCGCGTCATTCTGATCATCGTTTCGGTAGTTTCGACGTTGATTGCCGTCAATTCCAACAAGACCATGTATGACATGGTTGAAGGGGGCTATCAGGTGACGCTGGTGGTCGCCTTTGTGCCGCTGGTCTGTGGCATCTACTGGAAACGGGCCACGACACAGGGGGCGATTTTCTCAATTCTGCTGGGCGTTCCGGTCTGGCTGGGGACGGAATACATCTACTCCGAAGAGAGCGAGCAGATCTGGCGCAACGTTCCGTCGCACCTTTACGGTCTGATGGCGTCGTTCCTGGGGATGTGGATCGGATCCTCCATGCCGAATTGGATCAAGCACCGTGTGGCCGATCCTGCTGCTCTGGCAAATCGACGCAGTTCAGCGATGGGGCACTGATCGTTTTGCCGTTGCGGCAAAGTGCGACTGTTCGTGCGGCGAGGAGGCACGCTCTGCTGCTCGCTCCGTGCA
>NZ_DASWWZ010000706.1:0-7049 GCF_036405755.1 Schlesneria sp. | reverse complement strand
GAGTCTTTCTTCGCCATGATCCACCTCAATGCCGCAGCTCGCTTCTTGTCGCAAACAATCGCATCAAGGTATGATGATGAAGCCCCTGGCGCAAGTTACCCCATCTTACCTATTCGCCGCCGAGTGCGCGCTGGCCCTGGCTGATCGCATTTTCAACTCGGCGCCGGGTAACGGGTAACAACTCGGCGCGGGGGATGAGGAGTGCTCTGTCCGTCCCCCAATTTCCAGAGCCAGATCTGGTCTGGACGACGGACTTTCGAGTGAACGGTAAGTGGCAAACTCCAGCGGCAGTCGGTTCTGGTCGCGCTGGAAACGGTTCCGGTGTGACTTCATCTTCCGCTGTTGTCCGTTTTCTCCTAGAACACCACGGAGTATCACAGGATGGCATGATGGAGTGTTTGCGTCTGGTCAGATGCAAGCGGAACCTGTGATCCGGTGAGTGACGAACGGGACGGCGCAGGGTTACGGCAGTCTGCTTCGTGGATTCATTCGAGGGTATCACCAGATGTCAGGACGAACCGTGATTGCCTGTCGAGAACATTGGCGGGCGGGCGAGTTTCGGAATGTTTCAATCCATCAGTATTGAGAGTGCTGGCGGGCGCGCACTGAAGTGTGCCGCCGGGATGGCAACAGACTCGCAGGTCTCTTCAGTCATTCGCCAGATCAACGAGGTGCATCATGCGGTTTTTTCTGGGCTGTCTGTTATCCGCCGTGCTGGCAAGTCTGTTTACAATCTGGATGACTCAAGGGCCTGTGGACGGGGTATTGACGGCACAAGATCGGCGAACGCGGATGGAATCTCCTGTCGAGCGAGTCCGCCCGAGTACCTCGCGAATCTACGACGAAGATGGCTTCTCTCCTGAAGAGGCGATCTCTGTTGCCGTCTACGAAGCGGTCAATCGAAGCGTCGTTAACATCACCGCCAAATCGGTGAAGACCGAGCGACTCTTACTGACCGAACACTCCGAGGGGACAGGCTCGGGAGCGATCATCGATCACGAAGGACATATCCTTACGAACTACCACGTCGTGACAGGGGCTCGTGAAATCAATGTGACCCTTTACGACGGAACCAGCTACACGGCAACCATGATCGGGGCAGACCCACTAAATGATCTGGCCGTGATCCAGATCGAGAACATCGAAGGTGAGTTATTTCCCGTGCAGTTCGGGGATTCACGCGTCCTGCGCGTCGGCATGCGGGTCTTTGCCCTGGGGAATCCCTTTGGTCTCGAGCGAACGCTTACCACGGGAATCATCTCGAGCCTCAATCGGTCTCTGCAGATCCACGGGAACTGGAAGATCAAATCGATCATCCAGATTGATGCGGCCATCAATCCGGGAAGTTCGGGGGGGCCTTTGCTCGATTCACACGGACGTTTGATTGGGATCAACACGGCCATTGCCACGACATCGGGGCAAAGTTCGGGAGTCGGTTTTGCAATTCCTGTCAGCCTGATCTCGCGAGTGGTTCCGCAACTTCTCAAGAATGGGCGGGTCATCCGACCGGAAAGTGGGATTGATAAAGTCTATCAAACCGAGAAGGGTCTCTTGATCGCCGAGATGCGACCCAACGGGCCGGCCGAGCGAGCAGGATTACGTGGTCCCAAGATTACCAAGACGCGGCGAGGTCCCTTTACATTGAACCGCGAAGATCGATCGGCCGCAGATCTGATCGTGGCCATTGATGATCAGAAAGTCGTGACTGCCGACGATTTCCTCGGGTACATCGAAGGGAAGCAACCGGGTGATGGAGTGATGCTGACAATCGTACGCGAAGGGAGACGGATTACGATCCCGCTGAAGCTGGGGACACCGGAATCGGTCGAACGAGCTGAGTAATTTCAAGTGAACAACGCGCGGTTCGCTTGACAGTCGAGTCTATCGATTGAAGAATCGTCGCGCGTCTGATAGCGCAAACTGTTCTACGGCAATGTTATCAACCTATCGCGGGATGCCGGCCGCAATCTTGATTCATCATACGAGGAGTATTTAATGGGCGGTCCAATTGTTCGTACTGGTACAACACCAAAGTTCTGGGAGAACTATGACCGTATTTTCGGTGGCACAGCGACAAAGAAGGCTGCACCTGCCAAGAAGGTCGCTGCTGCCAAGGTTGAGAAGACGGCCGTAAAAGCCGAAAAGGCTGTTGCCAAGAAGAGCGCCCTGAAGAAGGCCGCTACCAAGAAGAAGAAATAATCCTGCTTGCGGATGCGGTCCTGGACTCTGCCGCAGACCTGGCCATCGCGATCTGCGCCCCTCTGAATCGACTGTGTCCTGTCGATTCGGTGACGAGTATCAGTCTCATTCCGCAGGTTGCCTGTCGTCGTTGCAACCGGCCACCGCGTTTCGTGAGCGGTGAAGCGGTCATCGCCTGTGTCTTGCCGTATCATCGGCGAATGGCCCGCCTAGGGTTTTAGCCGATGTCTGATTGCCCGCCAGTCATGAGTGTAGCGCACAAAAAACCAATGTGGCCCGTACTCATCGCAGTATGGGCAACATTTCTTCTTTATAGCGCTCTGGCCGCGCCGGTTCCCGGCGCGAACGAGCCTCATTATCTTTGCAAATCACTGCATTACTGGCAGCCCGACTGGTGTGCACCGGATTTCTTTCTAACCTCTCCGAATGCTCATACGGTGTTCTATGCGACGATCGGGGCATTGACCCAGGTTCTCTCGCTGGATCAGGCGGCGTGGGCGGGGCGGGGCATCGTCTATTTTCTGCTCGCCCTGGGCTGGACGCGAAGCCTCTCGCTAATCTTCTGCTCGCAGTGGTCCTGTCTGTGGGTCGCCTGGGTCTATCTGACTCTGGCCTCGATCGGCAATTTTTCGGGTGAGTGGCTTGTTGGCGGCGTAGAGGGAAAAGTTCCCTGCTATGGGTTCCTGCTGCTGGCCTTTGCTGAGACGCTTCAGCAGCGACCTCGACGCGCGGCTCTCTGGGCGGGCCTGGCGATCAGTTTTCATCCTGTCGTCGGTGTCTGGGGTGTTCTGGCGCATGCGTTGAGTCGCATCGTCAGTATCGTGATGGATTCCCGCCGGTACCGCCGGTCATTCACGTCCAGCTTGCTTTATCAGCGGCAAGATGCCGCTGCGGCGGAAATGGGAAATCCGCAGGCCTCGGCGGGGACGGGCCACTCAGCCCGTCAGGCGTGGATTGCAGTAGCCATCTTCACGGTTGTCTCGCTACCGGGACTGATCCCGGTCTTCCGTTTGTTGACCGAAACGGTACCGGCCCAGACGCGTTACGCCGGGACTTACCTGCAGGTCTATTTCCGCCTCGCCCATCATCTTGATCCGATGATGTTTTCCGCCCAGTCGTATGTGGGCTACGCAATTCTGCTGATTCTTTGGGGCTGCAGCCTGGCGTGGGGTGGGCGTACCTTGGCGAAAATCCGCCTGGATGGAATCGTGCTGTGGGCGGTCGTCTTCGCGTTCGTCGGCATTCTGATCGGCTGGGGACCTCGTCCGGCGAAACTGATGCCGTACTTTGCCGAACGAATGAACCTGCTGAAATTCTATCCCTTTCGGCTGGCAGACGTGTTGTTGCCCGTTGCTTTCAGCATCAGTCTGGTCAGTGTGCTTGAACGAACTCTGCTGGTGGCACCACGCTCACCCGGTCTTGCGTGTCTGATCTGGAAACCGCAGTGGCTGCTGCTGGTTTGCTTTCTGGGAGCCGCCTTGCTGGCCCATTCCCGGACGGACCAGAACCGCTACTCGCGCGAGAATCGCCACGACTGGCTGGATGCCTGTGGCTGGATCGACACCCATCTCAGGCAGGAGGCGTTGGTTCTATCGCCCAGTAACGGATGGGCATTCAAGTGGTTTGCACGTCGCGCGGAATATGTTTCGTTCAAGGACTGTCCACAGGATGCCGCGGGGATCGTCGAGTGGAATCGCCGGCTGAACTTCCTGCAGAAGTGGTTTGAAGAAAACTACGCGGATGGACTGTACTCGAACACAGAACTCAAGGATCTGCGAGCCCGGACCGGTGCGACGCACCTGCTGACGGACCGACTGGGGCCGATGGAACTGACCCCCGCCTACAAAAACGAGACTTTCCAGGTCTACGACCTGGAAAGTCTCGATTAGTCGTGCGTGGCTGTTCGTCCAGGGATCAGTCGCTGTGGTAGCCTTTGTCCGCGAACTTGGGGAGTTCCGACTGAAGGACTCGCTTGAGAAGCCCGAGCAGTTCTTCCGGTTCAGGTGGCTTGGGCGGCAGCACGAGACAGGCCTCGCGTTCGTCCACGATGCGGATGGGGTCGAAGCTCAGTCGTGCCAGCTTGGCGATTTTTTTCGGATTACGGTAGCCGAAGACGACGTACCCCGGCTCCAGATGAATGTCATCGATCTGCCACTGGACTGCCAGGATTTGCAGTTCGCGGATCTGAATCATCTTTTCTACGGGCTCGGGCAACGGCCCATATCGGTCGCGAAGTTCGGTCTTCAGTTCTTCCAGCAGTTCCAGCGTCGCAACGGTCGAAAACTTGCGGTACATCTCGATCTTGGGACGCCCCTCGGGGATGTACTCGGACGGAAGGAATGCGGTAACAGGGAGATTCACTTCCACGTGTCGGTGTTCACGCAGCGGCTGTCGTTTGGCTGCACGAACCGCGTTTTCCAGCAACTGACAGTAGAGCTCATAACCAACAGAGGCGATGTGTCCGGATTGCTCGGTTCCAAGAATGTTTCCCGCACCGCGGATTTCCAGATCGCGCATGGCGATTTTGAAACCGGCCCCCAGTTCGCTGAATTCTTCGATCGCTTTCAGTCTTCGCGAAGCCTGAGGTGTCAGGGTCTTTCCCTCTTCCAGTACCAGATAGCAGTAAGCCCGGTGCTTATATCGACCGACGCGACCGCGTAGCTGATGCAGTTCTGCGAGGCCGTAGTTGTTGGCCTGATGAATGAAGATCGTGTTCGCGTTCGGGATATCCAGTCCACTTTCGATGATCGTGGTCGCGACGAGAACGTCAGTCTCACCCTGGACGAACTTCCACATCGCCAGTTCCATCGGATCTTCGCTCATCTGCCCATGAACGATGTCGACTTTGGCTTCGGGGACGATGCTGCGGATCTGATCTGCAATCGATTCGATGTTGTAAATGCGATTGTGAACGAAGTAGATCTGTCCGTCACGGTTCAGTTCACGAACGATCGCAGACCGGATCAATTCCCGATCCCAGCGGCAGATATGGGTTTCGACCGCCTGCCGGTCTTGAGGAGGGGTTTCCAGGCTCGAGATGTCTCGCACGCCGACCAGTGACATATGCAGTGTGCGCGGAATCGGGGTCGCGGAGAGGGTCAGCACATCGACTTCCAGTCGCAGATGCTTGAGCAGTTCTTTGACCTCAACGCCGAACCGCTGTTCTTCATCGATGATCAGCAACCCCAGATCTTTGAAGCGGACGTCTTTGCTGACCAGGCGATGGGTGCCAATGCAGATGTCGATCGTGCCATCCGCGAGGCCGGCCAGGGTATCGCGGACTTCTTTGGCAGACTTGAAACGATTGAGTGACGCAATGTTGACCGGAAACTCGGCCATTCGCTCGCTGAAACTGCGGAAGTGCTGTTCACAGAGGACAGTTGTGGGAACCAGGATCGCGACCTGACGGCCGGCATCGACGGCTTTGAAGGCCGCGCGCATGGCGACTTCGGTCTTGCCATAACCGACGTCACCGCAGATCAGTCGATCCATGGGGCGTAACTGCTCCATGTCTTTCTTCAGATCTGATATCGCCAGCAACTGGTCCACGGTTTCGGTGTAAGGGAAGGCTGCATCGAACTCTTCGACCCAGTGACTGTCGGGCGGACATTGCAGGCCCGGCTTCATGTCACGTTCGGCCTGCAACTTGATCATATCGGCAGCCATGTCGCAGACCGCTTCTGCGACGCGTTTCTTCTTGGTCGCCCAGCTGGATCCTCCAAGTTTCGAAAGTTCAGGTGAAGCTTTCCCACCGCCGATGTATTTCTGAACCAGATGGATCAGCGAGACCGGGACGTACATTTTTACGCCGCCACCGAACTCCAGTGCCAGATGGTCCTCGGTGTGATCTCCCTTCTGCTGAATCTCCATTCCCCGGAAACGGGCGATCCCGTGCGAGAGATGTACGACCAGATCTCCGGGGCTGAGATCGAGGAAACTGTCGATCGCTCGCGATTCGATTTTGCTTTTCTTCGTGGTACGTCGGACTTCTGACCGGCCAAACAGTTCATTGTCACCCAGCACGATCAGGTGATCTGATCGCAGTCGAAACCCGCGGCCTACATGACCGACGCAAAGACGGATCCGCGAAAGAATCGGATGAGTGCTGATCGGATCTGCGGCCAGGCTCGTGGCACTCAGTTCCGGAATGTAGGACTTTGTATGGTTGGAAGGTGTTTTCTGAGCGGGCGCCGCTTCCGTGTTACTCTTGTCGCTGGCGGTTGCGGGCGCGGCCTCTTTCGCCGCGTTGCGCAAAAACCTCTTCAAGCCTCCGCCGGCCGCATTATCCATTTTTGCGCGGCTGATCGGCGTGGACTCTCTGGCGATGGATGGTTTCTCGTCTGTCCCTTTCTTCCTGGAAGCAGGACTTTGTGGTTCCGCATGAGGGGAGGGGGGTAACGCTGGATCCCTTTCTGTGGTACCACGTCCCGCAGCGCCCTCATCGGACGAGGATTGAGCCTCGACGGTGGCCGGGTCAGGGAAGACCTCGGTCAGCAGTTCGCTCAATCGCGTCCGTGCGGCTTCGTTATGGCAGGCAATCAGCACCGACTCGTCGTCCCTCAGGACTTCGACCAGCGACTTGAGTGCTTCACCTTTGATTCCCCCTATGCGCTCGATCGATTCGACCTGTAAATGGCAGGTTGGGGACGTGGTTTCTGCAAGCAAGGGAGCGATCGTCACATAGGGCCGTCGGGTGCATCGTTCCAAGGTCGATGCAACGCTGAAGAGGCCGCGAGGTTCCGACATCCGGTCAAGGTATCGCCCCCCTTCCATGACAATCTCGGACAGGTCGTAAAGAACAATCCAGGCATCTTCAGGAAGTGAGTCCAGTGCCGAGGCGTTCAGGTTCG
>NZ_DASWWZ010000705.1:0-5236 GCF_036405755.1 Schlesneria sp. | reverse complement strand
AACGTGAGGTCGAGTTCATCCAGTACCGGGAGGCGCCTGATGCGGAAGTTTGAAGAAGTCTATGCGTGCGATGATGCGGGGCTGGCTACACCTCCCGAGACGGCTCTGCTAGAAAAGGTTGAACTGCACGCCACTGGCATTAAGTCGTTCTTTCACAAGTACAGTGGCATGACATTTAACAAAGGGATTTTCCGGGTCTTCCCTCTGGATCAGGTAAAGAAATGGACATTGATTGCGGAAGAGATGTTTCCTGAGGTAAAGGGGAAGCTTCTGGTGTTCGCCTCGGATTGGAGAGGGCAGGTTTATGCCCTCAACACAGGCCGCAAGGATGGCGACCAGTTTCAGATTCAGTTGCTGGATCCTGCGACGAATGAAAATCTGAATGTCCCTGCAACGTTTGAGGGGTTCCTTGATGTTGAACTGGTGGATTACGCGAACGAATCGTTGCAGGTCGAACTCTTCGAAGACTGGATTGCGAATCATGGCCCTGCTCCCGCGGCGAAAGAATGCGTTGCGTACATTAAGCCATTAAGACTGGGGGGAATCGACGATCCCTCCAACCAGGAAATCACTGACATGGAGGTTTACTGGTCTTTCAGTACCCAAATCAGGCAGCAGATCGATGGTCTGCCAGAAGGGACCCGGATCGACCGAGTTGACTTGGCATAGTTGGCTGCAAACGTTGCTTTGCGCCGTACGTGCGATTTCAAACTTGAACTGGGAATCGGGACCGGCTGTCAGGGGATGACTTTCCAGGTCGGGATGCTCGATGGGGCGGATTTCGCATCCCCGGGAATGCACGAGCCGAATTACGCCCGCGTGAACAACCGGACCCATGGTATCCGACTCCCCTCTGTCGGGGACTGAAGTGATGTCGGCGCACGGGCGATCTCGATCTGCCGAGCCCTCATTTCAAAATCAAAGGGCCAACCTGCACCTGCCTCATCCGTCATCCCCCGAGCAGTCTGATTCAAAGTCGGTTCTCTCGCATCTGTTTCTTTCCATTGATATTCTGCGACGGTCTGTGAACGTCCTGTCGACGCGGAATTGAGGTGGCTCGGCCTCAGTTCCTGTTGCTCGCGAACTCGTTGGACTCATTCAATAAGGCTCCGCCGCAGCAGACTGGTCTGGAATCCGCCCTCCGCTGATTGGAAGAAACACTTGACGCAGCAATATCCTTTTTTCGTTCGTCGTGACCTGGACGGCTTTTTCGGGCTTTTTGTCGACAATCTGATTCAACTGTTGTTGATTCTGGCCCTCTGCAAAGGGCTGTGCGGGATGACAGGTGACGGTGCTTACCTGCTGTATCAGCATATCCTGCCTGGGGCGGCGATCAGCATCCTGATCGGAAACGTGTTCTACGCCTGGCAGGCGCGACGGCTGGCGTTGAAAGAGGGCCGCGACGATGTGACCGCACTTCCCTATGGAATCAACACCCCCTCCTTGCTGGTCTATGTCTTCTTCGTGATGAATCCCGCCTTCGGGAAAGCACTGGGTGAGGGACAGACTCCCGAGGCTGCTGCGCGACTCGCGTGGGAGATGGGTCTGGTCGCGTGTCTGGGAAGTGGATTGATCGAGTTCTTCGGGGCTTTTGTTGCTGAGGCTGTGCGGCGGCGGACCCCCCGAGCGGCATTGCTGTCGACACTGGCCGGCATCGCGATTGGCTTCATTTCGATGAGCTTCGCGCTGCAGATCTTCCAGAAGCCACTGATTGCGATGCTTCCGCTGGCCATTGTGCTCATCACCTATTTTTCTCAGGTGCCGTTTCCGTTTCACCTGCCTGGTGGCTTGGTCGCCGTAGTACTGGGAACGGGGATCGCCTGGCTGATGGCAGGACTGGCTGCCGTATTTCCGGCGACCATTCCGTGGATGACTGAGTCGTCCATGAATCTTCAGGCTGTGCAGGAAGCGACGAAACAACTGAGCTTCTATGTTCCCGCATTCGCAGGGGGGGCGATTCTGGCACGACTGGCGGATCCCGGTCAGTGGATCGGGCTGCTTTCCGTCATCATCCCGATGGGCCTGTTTAATCTGATCGGCAGTCTCCAGAACATCGAGTCGTCAGAAGCAGCAGGGGATAAGTATGATACCCGCTCATCACTGGCCACAAACGGCATCGGAACGATCTGTGCCGCCTTCTTCGGCAGCTGCTTCCCCACAACGATCTACATCGGTCACCCGGGGTGGAAAGCACTGGGGGCTCGCGCGGGATACTCGACACTGAATGGAATCGTCGTTACGGCAATCTGCCTGACCGGGGCCGTCAGCCTGATTGAAAGTCTGATTCCGATTGAATCCGGCATTGCGATTGTGTTGTGGATTGGAATCATCATTACCGCGCAGGCATTCTCGGCTGTACCTCGCGAACATGCTCCCGCAGTGGCGGTTGGGTTGTTTCCCGCGATTGCAGCCTGGGGCTTTACTGTAACGCAAGGAGCGATCTTCAAATCCGGAGGGAAGACGCTTCAAGAGATGCTGGTTGATCCACGTGCCAACGTGAACGACTTTGTGCTGCATGGGATGATCTCGCTTCAGCAAGGTTACATCTTCACGTGCATGATTCTGGCCGCGATCTCGGCCTTTCTGATTGATCGTAAGTTTTTCGTCGCCGGGGTCTGGTCTCTGTTCGGAGCGTTCTTCGCAGCGATCGGGCTGACCCATGCTTACCAGCTCAACGGGAACGTGGTGGATTTTCTATTCGCGTTCGCCCGACCTGCGGTGGAGTCGGCGACGATATACCGCTCAGGGAACGTTGCCGTCGGGTATCTCTTGATGGCAGTGGTCTTTTTCGCGTTCGGCCGCTACTTTGCCGGAAAGGATGATCAGGAACGTATCGCTCATTGAGCGGGAAGGTTGGTTCTCCGGTTGAAGATTGTTCGTTGGAACAGCCTGTCGTCGCGGGGCGATGCAGGGACTGAAGTCACGTGCCCGCCAAGGAAACTCGTTTGCTGGCGCACAAAAGCAGCGGACGACCCGTGCGCGAGGCAGACAATTCGGTTGGGCCTGGACTACGTTCGGTTTGGAATCTCGAAAGTTTGGATATGCAATTGTTTGAAGAAATCGTCACGTCCCGCAAGAACTGGCTGAACGACGCTCTCCGTCCCTGGTGCGGTCAGGCCTCCCGGAAGGAATTATTGAAGGCCGAAGCGGAATGGGTGGATCTGGCAGGTAAGGTCGATCCTGAAAAGACGCTGTGGCTGTGGGCCTGGTCCCGTTTCCCGGAACTGGTCCATGAAAGTCTGGGAATCGAAGAGACCTCTGAAGTGGAAGTCCGGCTTCAGGATGGGCGCATCTTCATTGGCTTTCCAAATTCACGGAACAGCCAGCATGGTGAGCTCGCACTGCTGGGAGGAGAGATCTCTCACGACGGGCCTCCGGCCGAAGTGGGACCGTTCTCAATCGATCAAATTGTCGCGGTTCGTCGACTGTTTTCTTTCTGAGAAAGTGCTGAACGAAAAACAAGCCAGGTACGGGATCGAATCGGTACCTGGCTTTGCGTGAATGCGTTCTCGAGACTTCTGTGGGGCGAGTGTTGAGAGTGTGAGTCTGACTTGGCAGGGGTTTCCGCGTCCCGTCAGGGACTGCAGGGGAGATCCCACTTTTCAGCCTGCAACTGCTTCAGAAAGATTTGCTCGGTGAGATCGAAGTGCAGCGGCGTGACGGTGATGTCCCCTTCCTGAAGCTGTTTGATGTCCGTGCCGTCATCCAGCAGATGACTGCGAATCGGATTCAATCCGCTCCAGTAGTACGGCCTGCCGCGTGGGTCAGTTCGCTTTTCCACTTCTTCGTTGACGCGATTCACGCCCATCGCCACAAACTGAACGCCGCGTGGCCAACCGGGCCGCGGGGGAGGAAAGTTGATGTTCCACAACTGGCCCGGTCTGGTCTTGGGGAGCAGGTGCTGACATAAGGGAATCGCGCGACGTGAACTGGCTGCGAAATCAGGGGGACCGTCCATCCATTGGGACAGAGCGAATGACGGAATTCCGAAGAAGGCTCCTTCAATCGCTGCCGCGACTGTTCCCGAATACAGGACGTTAATTCCGATATTGGCACCGGCGTTCAGACCGCTGATGATCACATCCGGCTTTTTCGGGCAAAACTCGAGGACTCCCAGCTTCACGCAGTCTGCGGGACTCCCTTCCACTTTCCATCCGAAGAATTCCGCGTTTCTGTATTCCTTGTGTGCGACGAGCGGGTGTAGATAAGTAATCGTATGGCCTACACCACTTTGTTCGATCGCAGGAGCAACGACTGTGACCTCTCCCCACTGCCGCAATTCTGCGTACAGAGCGTGCAGGCTGGGGGCATGGATTCCGTCGTCATTCACCAGAAGAATGTGCATAGAGAACTCTTTTTCATGAACAGCAAGAATGTTCCGAAGTCGGCAGGCGAATTATGACGTCTCATGAGACGATCGACGAATGCTCACCCCGTCGACGCGACCTGTCAAGGAACGACTCCGTTTCCACGGCCTGGACTGATCGACTGCGACTGACCCGTTCCACCACCGCGATTGTGATGGTATTGAGTCTGCTGTTTCTCCACCTCTGCAATCAACCGATCTGGCACACCGATGTCTGGGGACACCTCAGTTATGGGAAAGTGATTTGGGACACGAAGTCGATTCCGAAGACGGAACCGCTGCTCCCCCTTTCGCGTGAGATCCGTTTCGTCGACTCACCCTGGCTCAGCCAACTGATCGGATTTGGTGTGATCAGCATGCCACGATTGCAGATGGCGGGGCTGCAGGGACTGTACGCGCTGTCCGTAACCTGCTGTGGAGGCATACTCTGTTATTGGCTATTTCGGCAAACTCAAAGCGCTGTTTTTGCACTTGTCGGTTTGGGGATTTTCATTGTCCCGCCATGGATCTGTATTCTGATTCTGCGACCGCAACTGGCCGGGTTGATCTGCTACGTACTCGTCCTGGTCCGTCTGTCACCAATGCGGCCGCAGCGATGGGATTGGATCCTGATACCCGGCATCTTTCTGCTGTGGGCCAACCTTCATCCCTCCTTTCCGATCGGTCTGGGATTGTTAGGCTGCCTCTGTGCAGGAAGGATCGTCGATCGGTTCGAGAAAACAGGTTCCTTCGCACTTCTTGGTCGGGACAGAAGACTGCGGGGCCTGTTTGGGCTGACCCTGGTTTCCGCAGTCGCGACATTGGCCAATCCGTACGGACTGGAATTGCATCGTGAGGTACTTCGGTTTTCTGCAAATCCGAACCTCGGGG
>NZ_DASWWZ010000704.1:0-7839 GCF_036405755.1 Schlesneria sp. | reverse complement strand
ACGCAGCAGCGCCGTCCGTCTGGTCTCAAACCACTGCCAGTTGAATTACGCCAACTATCGAGCGCTCACGTCGCCCCAGTTTCAGTGGGTCACGTTCTCGCCTCCAGAAGATCGCGAAGTTCTGCGAACGTACGCGGAACTCATGACAATGTTTGATAACCCCAAGTTTCCTGACCAGCTTTCGGCACTCGGAGGCGATAATGCCAATTACAGGCTCCCCTGGGAGCAGGCGGCGGAAAACCCCCGCTCCTATTTCGGCGTAACTCAAGTGGTGCTGCACGACAGCCCCGAAACGCCCAAGCCCGGCCTGACCCATTTGCAGTCACTCTTCCAGAGTGGTGAGACTCCCGCTTCCGAAAGCTCCAGTGCTATCGAAACCGCTCCGTCGGACGTCACTTTTTCTCTGTCCCAGCTCGCAGATCGCTATGCGGCTCGAATGCAATCCGCCATAGCGGCCTGGACCAGCGACACCGCCTCGGAAGATGACGTACGCTGGCTGGAAGTTCTGCTCAATCGTGAGCTGATCAGTAATAACGGCGCGCTGTCGCCTGGTATCGAATCTGCCGTCCAGGAGTATCGACAGGTCGAAGCAAGTCTCGCCGTCCCCCGAGTTGCAGTGGGCATTGCAGACGGTGGCCCCGGCATCGACCAACCGGTTTTCATTCGTGGTGACAGTCATCGTCCGGGCGAGACCGTTCCCCGTCGGTATCTGGAAGTCCTTGCGATGGATCGTTCGTTGGGCGGCGAGTCGACGAGCACATCAGGTTCGGAAACAAGACCTGCACCGAAGCCATTCAGATCGGCGGGAAGCGGTCGGCTGGAACTGGCGGAACAAATCGCCAGCGCCACCAATCCGCTGACAGCCCGAGTGATGGTCAATCGTGTCTGGCATCATCTGTTCGGTACGGGAATTGTCAGAACAGTCGATGACTTTGGGCACGTTGGCGAACCTCCCTCACATCCCGAGTTGCTTGATGAGCTTGCCGCCCAATTCGTGGAACAGGGCTGGTCTGTGAAAAGACTGATTCGGTCGCTGGTACTGTCACAGACCTTCCAGCAGTCGAACCACCCATCGGCAATGGCGCGCGAAGTGGATCCACAGAATCGATTACTGCAGCATTACCCCGCTCGCAGAATGCCGGCCGAATCGGTTCGAGACGCGTTCCTGAACGCGTCGGGACGGCTCGACAGAACTCTCTACGGACCCAGTGTGCAGCCATTTCGTGCGAAGGAATATGCAGATCGGCGACTGTTCCCCGGCCCGCTCGACGGTCTCGGGCGCCGCAGTCTTTACATCAAGAACAATTTGATGGAGGGACCCAAGTTCCTCGAGACCTTCAACTTTCCGGGGGGAAAGGTCACTCAGGGACGACGAGATATCACCAATGTCCCAGCTCAGGCTCTGGCGCTGCTGAACGATCCTTTCGTGATACAACAGTCCGAATTCTGGGCGAACCGTCTACTGGCGAACGGCGAAGACACGATCTCGTCACGCCTTGAGATGATGTTTCAGACCGCACTGGGGCGACGACCGGATGCAGCAGAATTGAGCCGCTTTGAAGAAACGGTGGCTGATCTCGCGCAGCTTTACCAGGTTTCCCCAGAAAAAATTCTCACGAGCCAGGAAATCTGGAAGGACGTTGCTCATTCGCTCTTCAACCTGAATGAAATGATCTATATTCCGTGATGGCCAATTCGGAATTCTGTCACCGGGGCGGGGTGTGGTTCTCGAGCACGTCGAAACTCAAGACTCGTGCGACCCACCGATGAGGGCCCGGATTCCCTCGGGGCTTCCCCGGCACCCGCTGCGACGCGGGGTTTGCGCCCGCAGATAGATCAGACGCGATTTCACCAGGAAGAGACTTTCTTATGTCGGATAACTCCTCGTTTGCAGCCAGATTACCCCCACAGAATCTTTCGGCAGAACGAAGCTTGCTGGGGTGCCTCTTGCTCGAAAACTCTGCCATGGACGAAGTGGCAGACGTATTGCGTGCAGAACACTTTTACAGCGACATTCACCAGTTGCTATATGCCACCATCAGCAAGATGCGCGAAGATGCGCGAGCCATCGACGTCATCACGCTGGCCGATGAGCTTGCCGAACGAAACAAGCTCGCTGACATCGGTGGTGCCCCGTATCTGCTTGAAATTCTCGAAACCGTTCCGCACGCGGCGCACGTGAAATACTACGCAGAGATCGTCCGCGACAAATGGATCCAGCGAAGTCTGACCAACGTCTGTACCGAAGTGCTACGTGAATGCTATGAGGGGAGCGACGAGACCGCCGATGTGCTGAAACGGGCTGAACAGGGTATCTTCGGGATCTTCGAACAGCAGGAAACGGCGTCTAAAATCGGCATGGACGACATCATGCACGAGACGCTGGACCGCATTAATTCCCGACTGGGAAAAGATGGCAGCATCAGCGGACTGTCGACCGGCTTCGCAGATCTCGATCGCCAGACCAACGGTTTCCAGGCGGCAGAACTGGTCATCATCGCAGCTCGTCCATCCATGGGTAAGACGGCGTTCGTCTGTAACATCGCCGAGTGGGTGGCGGGGGCCGGCGAAACCGCAGCACTGATCTTCAGTCTCGAACAGTCCAAACTGGAACTGGCAGAACGTTTTCTCTGTATTCGAGCCAAACTCGACGGTCACCGTTTGCGAAAAGGGCAACTGGAACCGGCAGAGCGTCACGCGCTGCTTGAGGCTTCGTCAGAACTGAGCCGCCTGCCGCTGTTCATCGACGATGCCCCCGGCCGTACGGTGGCACAGATCAGTGCGATCTGCCGACGCCTGAAGCGCCGCAATAATCTGGGACTCGTCATCATCGACTATTTGCAGTTGATCGAACCAGAAGACAAGCGGACCAACCGCGAACAGCAGATTGCCCAGATCACCCGTCGTCTGAAGGGGATCGCCAAGGAAAACAGTCTGCCGGTCATCGCACTGTCCCAGCTCAACCGTGGTGTCGAATTGCGAGAAGACAAACGTCCTCGTCTGGCCGACTTGCGAGAGAGCGGTGCCATCGAACAGGACGCCGATATCGTGATGTTCCTTCATCGTCCGGATGCGTATAACCCTGAAGATCGCCCCGGCCTCGCCGAAATCGTGGTTGCCAAACACCGATCCGGTCCGACCGGCGTCGTGAATCTCCAGTGGCGTCGCGAATCGATGCGGTTCGATAACTACGAAGGGGGAATAGACCAGGCGATCGCCGATAGCTTCTAACACGTACTTATCTAACGCGTACTCATCTGTGCTGCCGTGCCGTCAGATTGCCTGACTGATTGATTAGAAAACTCCTCGCCCCAGCAGTTGGGTGCGAGGAGTTTTTGTTTTTGGCGAAGCTTCCACTGTCCTCGTATTGCCATCTCGGCCTACGGCTACTAAGTCGGGCCAAGTCACACGGCATCCGATCACCGAGGGCACTCGGACCACTTTAAGCCGGAAACGGAATATAAGCTGCAGGACGTTTTCGCGAAAAAAACTATTCGCATTCTGAATTTCACTTCGTTACGGTGATTGAGTGAACTGCACGGTGTGAGTCGAGATCGACGACACGGATACGGAAGCGAGAGCAATGCCTCAGATCTTCCATCGCAGCATGAACACCTTTTCCAAGGTGACAATCTTCGGAGGATTGTTGCTCTGCGTGGCGATTGCCTTCGCTTGGGATCAGTTCAACCGATCAGCTTATGTCACCGAGGCGGATGTCGTGCGAGACCAGCCGATTCCGTTCAGCCACGATCATCACGTCAGCGGACTCGGTATTGACTGCCGGTACTGTCACACCACCGTCGAAACGTCTGCATCTGCAGGCGTGCCGGCCACTGAGGTCTGTATGAGTTGTCACTCCCAGATCTGGAAGGACAGTCCCATGCTCGCCCCCGTGCGCGAAAGCTTCCGTACGGGCCAACCAATTGAATGGACCCGTGTGCACGACGTGCCAGACTTTGTTTACTTCAATCATAGTATTCATGTCGCCAAAGGTATCGGATGTGAAAGCTGCCATGGCCGCGTAGACCGCATGCCCCTCATGCGCAGGGCACACACTTTGCAGATGGGCTGGTGCCTCGATTGCCACCGGCAGCCCGAGAAATTCATTCGCGACCCGTCAAAAATCTATCAATTCGGGAGCCTAGCCGAGACCTCGCCGGACGAGGTCACTCAGTTGATGCACAGCTTCAAAATCGACGCTCACCAACTTCTCGATTGTGGGACATGCCACCGATGAAAGACTCAGGTCATGTTCGCTCGCCGAGTGCTCCTACGGATTCCGATCCGCAGAACAATGTTCGCTCTCTCGACCTAGATGCCCTGCTCAATCGTCTGGAAACCACAGACCCTCCTCCCCTCTGGCGCGGCCTTGAAGAACTGGCACAGTCTCCCGAGTTCTTTGATTACCTGCATCGCGAATTTCCTCGTCAGGCGAGCGAATGGACGGATGAGTCGAGTCGGCGAGACTTCCTCCGGCTGGCGGCCGCCTCGCTCGGACTGGCGGGTGTGGGGCTGAGCGGCTGCGTCAGACAACCGGCAGAAAAAATTGTCCCCTACGTCCGGCAGCCCGAGGACATGATTCCCGGCAAACCTCAATACTTTGCGACCTGTATGACGCGGGGTGGGTATGCAACGGGTCTCCTGGTCGAAAGTCATTTGGGCCGCCCTACCAAAATCGAAGGCAACCCCGACCATCCTGCCAGTCTGGGGGGAACCGACGTCTTTGCCCAAGCGTCGATCCTCTCACTTTATGACCCGGATCGGTCCCAGACCTTAATGAAGGCGGGCCGGATCAGTACGTGGAGCGAATTTCTCTCGAAACTGACTTTAGAACTGAATAGTCTCCGTCCCGCTGGTGGCAAAGGACTTGTGATCCTTACGGAAGCCACGACTTCACCCACACTGCTGGACCAGTTGAAATCGCTGTGCGAGGATCTGCCTGAACTGACGTGGATTCAGTACTCTCCGGTCAGCCGAGGAAATGTTCGTGCGGGTGCCATCGCCGCGTTCGGTCAACCGGTCGATGTCGTTTATCAGTTTGACCGGGCGAAAACCATACTTTCGCTCGATGCCGACTTCCTGACCAGCATGCCCGGAAGTCTGCGTTATACACGCGACTTCATCGATCGGCGTCGTGCGGGCGCGGCCGATCCCCATGCGGTAACGATGAACCGACTCTACACCGTCGAATCGACGCCGAGTCTCACGGGAGCCCAGGCCGATCATCGACTGGCCCTGCGCGCTTTTGAAATCGAGACGGTGGCTCGCATCCTGGCCGAGCGGCTGGGGATCGAAGTTGCGACGCGTGTCGAAGATCTCCCCCCTGCAGTCCCTGCCAAGTGGCTGGAAGCACTCCTCTCTGACCTGCAGGAGGAACCGGGTGCCAGCGTGGTAATTCCCGGCGACGGCCAGCCCGCTGCAGTTCATGCGCTCGCCCATGCAATCAATCGCCAGCTCGACAATGTCGGCAAGACGGTCCGCTATATCCCCGCTCTCGGAGGTGAGACGGGTGACCAAATCGATTCTCTGCGTGAGCTCGTGACGAAAATAAGTCAGGGCGACGTAAAAATGCTCATCGTGATCGGTGGTAATCCAGTTTATAACACTCCCGGGGAACTGAACTTCGCGGAAGCCTACCGCAAGGTCCCTTTCCGCGTGCATCTCGCTCACGAGTACGACGAAACGTCATACGAGTCTCACTGGCACATTCCACGATCGCATACCCTCGAAGCGTGGAGCGACGCCTGCGCCTATGACGGAACGTGTTCGATCCAACAACCGCTTATCGCTCCCCTTTACGAGACACGCGATGAGCACCAGTTAATCGCAGTGCTGGCGGGTCGAGCCGAACTGACCGCTTACGAAATTGTCCGTAACTACTGGAAGCGGCAATGGGGTCGTGACGATTTTGAAGATCGATGGCGCCGTGCGGTCCACGACGGTGTGATCGCGTCTTCGAGCGCAGAGGATATCCGTCCCGAATGGAAGTTCGTCGACAAGGTCACTCCCACCCGCGCAACCACAACCGCCCGGGACGCAGCAACCGTGGGTCTTGAAGTCACATTTGTACCCGACCCCACAATCTGGGACGGGAGTTTTGCAAACAACGGCTGGCTGCAGGAACTTCCCAAGCCGATCACGAAATTGACGTGGGACAATGCCGCCTTGATCAGCCCACGAACAGCCCGTCGATTGGGGGTTGAGAACGCCGAACTTGTCGATCTGACAATCGGAGAGAAATCGATTCGCGTTCCCGCGCTGATCGTTCCCGGCCAACCGGACAACTCACTGTCCCTCTCTCTCGGCTATGGAAGGACCCGGTCGGGACGCATCGGAAACGGCGCAGGCTTCAACGCTTACCCGATTCGGCCAGCGACGAGCGACTGGTTCACAACTGGGGGGCAATTGAAGAAGACGGGGGGACTGTACGACTTATCCATCACCCAGTCGCATCACAGCATGGAAGGACGGGATCTGGTCCAGATTCAAACGCTTCCCGGTTACGCGGAGAACCCCGATTTCATCTCACCTGAGATGCGTCATCCTCATGAACTCCCCTCTCTGTACCCCGAGTCTCCCGAATCCCCCAACGCCTGGGGCATGGTGATTGATCAGACAGCCTGCGTCGGCTGCAATGCTTGCGTCGTCGCCTGTCAGGCGGAAAACAATATCCCGATTGTCGGCAAGAAACAGGTGCGGATGGGTCGGGAGATGCACTGGCTGCGAATCGACCGCTACTACCGTGGAGATATCGCGGACCCTGAAACGTATTTTCAGCCCATGATGTGCGTCCACTGCGAGAAAGCCCCCTGCGAACTCGTCTGTCCCGTCGCCGCGACCGTGCATAGTCACGACGGACTCAACCAGATGATCTATAACCGCTGCGTGGGGACTCGCTACTGCTCGAACAACTGCCCTTACAAAGTTCGCAGATTCAATTTCCTCGACTACGATGCCGAGATTCATTACGACGCGGCACACGCACCGTCACTTAAGCTCATGCGAAATCCCGACGTCACGGTTCGCAGTCGCGGAGTCATGGAAAAGTGCACGTACTGCACCCAACGAATCAGTCACGCAAGGATCGAAGCTCGGAAGCAGAACCGGGACGTGATCGATGGTGAAATTGTGACAGCCTGCCAGCAGGCATGTCCAGCGCAAGCCATTACATTTGGCGATCTGAACGATCCCGCCAGTGCTGTGACGCAGCTCAAAAAATCCCCCCTGAATTACTCACTGCTAGCGGAACTCAACACGCGTCCTCGCACCACGCATCTGGCTCGGCTACGTAACCCGCATCCGCGTCTGGCGGGGCTGGCTACTGAAGACACTCCGCCTTGGGACGGCCGTTCCTCAACACAACAGGAGGAAAAATGAGTCGTCGCAAACGTGGCCGTCACCGCACCCACCCGGGGCTCGACGCTTCTGCTTCCATGGCAGAAGTGCCAGCCCCCGTCGACGAAACTCCCGTCCTCGAACCGGGCCATACGTATGCATCCGTCACTGACCAGATCAGTTCCATCGTCTTGACGCGGAAGACATCGCGTGGCTGGGTTCTCGGCTTCGCTCTCTCATTCACCTTGATGATGGCCTTGCTCTACGCCACGGCATACTTGCTTGCCCGGGGAATCGGGATCTGGGGAACGAACATTCCCGTCGGCTGGGCCTTCCCGATCGTGAACTTCGTCTGGTGGATCGGGATCGGCCATGCTGGAACTCTGATTTCGGCCGTCCTCCTCCTGCTGCACCAGGAATGGCGAACGAGCATCAATCGATTTGCTGAGGCAATGACGTTGTTCGCGGTGTCGTGCGCAGGTCTGTTTCCTCTACTTCACATGG